>JANLSF010000656.1:0-3566 GCA_031362285.1 Gemmatimonadota bacterium
GGTCGGCCTGGGTTCCGGCCAACTTGACGAGGATCTTCTGGTCCTTGAACGCCGGGAGATACCTCTCGATCGGATCGTCGAGCTGGAACCGCCCCTCCTCCCAGAGCATCATCACGGCCAGCGAGGCGATCGCCTTGGTCTGCGAGGCCATGCGGAAGATGTCGTCGGTGCGCATGGGCGCCGTGCCGCCCAACTCGCGCATCCCGTACGCCTTGTGCATCACCACGCGGCCGTCCTTCACCAGCATGACGACCGCGCCCGGGACCTTCTTCTGCGCGATCAGGCCGTTGAGCCAACTGGCAATGCGGGACAGCCGGTCCGGAATGAAGGCACTGGTTGCGGCCGCGGACGACGCCGATGGCGCGCCGGATGGTGGCGCTTGGGCGGGGAGCGAGGTCGCGGCGAGACCGGCGAGGGCGAGCGTGATGACCGACGGACGCATGGGCGGGGGCGCGAGGAGGGAGGCGGCCAGGGCACGTGCCGCAGACGACGTTGAACATACATCTGCTCGCTCGCGCATCGAGGCCCACCGACGCGCCCCGCCAGCGCGCCTCCCCCCGCCCTCCGCGCGGCACCATCTTGTCCGTCGTACCTCGTCGCCCGGAGCAGCTGATGCCCGCCCCTCGCAAGCCCGATTCGCCCGCAGCCTCCGGCACCGTCAGCATCGCCCGCGCGCTCTCCAAGCTCGGCGTCTGCTCACGCGCCGAGGGCGAGCGGTTGGTGGCGGCAGGCCGCGTGTCGGTGGGGGGGCGCGTCGTGCACGACCTCACCCTGCGCGTGCGCCCCGAGACGGCGGCCATCGCCATTGATGGCGAGCGCGTGGGCCGCGCGGAGAAGGTGTACCTCGCGCTCAACAAGCCGCGCGGCTTCGTGACCACGCGCGACGACCCGCAGGGCCGCGCCACGGTGTACGAGTGTCTTGCCGATCCCGCGCTCCCGTTCGTGGGACCGGTGGGGCGGCTCGACAAGGCGAGCGAGGGACTCCTCCTCCTCACCAACGACACGCGCTGGGCCGCGCAGCTGCTCGACCCCGTGTCGCACGTGGACAAGACGTACCACGTCCAAGTGCGCGCCCTCGCCGACGAGGCCACGGTGGCCCGGATCGCGGCGGGGATCGTGGAGCCGGACACGGGCGAGTCGCTCACCGTCAAGCAGGTGTCGCTGCTCCGCGTGGGTTCACGGAGCAGCGCCTGGCTCGAGATCGTGCTCGACGAGGGGAAGAACCGCCACATCCGCCGCCTGCTCGACGCGCTCGGGCTCGAGGTGCTGCGCCTCGTGCGCGTCTCCATCGGCCCGCTCCCCCTCGGCACGCTGGCCAAGGGGGAGTGGCGCCACCTCACCGCCGACGAAGTGCAGGCGCTGCGCTAGGCCGCGGCGACCTGGTAGAACAGCTCCACGAACGACCGCGCGGCGCCGTCCATCCCGGCCACCTTCGGGTTGGCCGACTCGATCACCCAGAACTCATCGGGCGCATGGGCGCCGTCGCCATGGCCCAGCCCGAAGATCCCGGCAGCCATCTTGAGTGGCGCACCGGTGAACGTCACCCCCGGCCACGAGCCGGCGAGCCGCGGCCAGAGCGTCGGTTCCACGCCGAGCTTCTTGTACGCCGCCACCTGCGCCTTCACCAGCTTCGAGTCCGGGTCGGTCTCGGTGGGATCGTACCCCCCGCTCATGTTCACCTCGATGTCGCCGAAGCCGTGCTTCTTGAGGTGCGCCTTGAGCAGGGCCAGCGTGCCGTCGCGCGTCATGTCCGGCACGAGGCGCATCTCGATCTTCGCCACCATCCGGTGCGGCAGGATCGTCTTCCCGCCGGCGCCGGTGTAGCCGCCCACCAGCCCCTGGATGTTGATCGTCGGCTGCGACACGAGCCGCTCGAGCGACACCGCCCAGGGCTCGTCCTTGAACCAGCGCTGCACGCCGAGCGCCTTCTTGGCACCGGCTTCGTTCCGCTTCGGGATCGCGTCGGCGAGGATCTTCTTCTGCGCCGCCGAGAGCGGACGCACCTTGTCGAAGAACCCCTCCACCGCCGGCGTGTGGCCGTCGGCCGTCACGAGCGTGTTGAGTGCCTGCACGAGGTGCCAGGCGGGGCTGTCCACCTGCGCCTCGTAGCTCGAGTGGATGTCCTTCGTCGGGCCGCGCCCCCACTTGTCGCCCGACGCCACCAGCTCCAGCTCGCACGTCCCCTTGGCGCCGAGGTTGATCGCCACCGAGCCATCGAGGGCCTGGTTCCCCAACGGGATGATGATCCCCACGCACTTCTTGAGCGCGGCCGCCACCTGCGGCGCGAACACCACCTCGAGGAAGTTCGGGCTGGCGATCTCCTCCTGCCCTTCGCACACGAGGACGAGATTCACCGGGAGCTTCTTCCCCGCCGCCTTGAACGCGTGCAGCGCCGCGAGGCACGCCATCTGCGGCCCCTTGGAGTTGGTGGCACCGCGCCCCACCATCACCTTGCCCACGCCGGGCTTGTCCACGATGCGCGCCTCGAGCGGCGGCGAGCTCCACTCGGCGGGGTCGTACTGCTTCACGTCGTACATCATGTAGATCGCGAGCGTGGAAGGGGCGCCAGCATCAAGCGTGGCGAACACCCCGGCCTGTCCCGCCTTGGTGGGCACGAGTTCCACCTTCTGGAATCCGGCATCGCGGGCCAGCTTGGCCATGTACTCGGGGCCCTGCGGGTAGTTGCGGTTCTCCGCGGCAATCGACGGCAGCGCGATCCAGTCCTGCAGCAACTTGATCGTGGACGCGTGCTGCCTGGCGATCTCCGCCACGACCGCATCCTGCTGCGTGCTCGCGAAGGCGAAGGTGGGGGTGTCGCCGAGCGCCATCACGGCGGCCCCGGCCATCGCGCCGCCGAGGAACTCGCGACGGCTCACCTCGGCGCTCAGGACGCCATTCGCATCCATCTCCTTCGCTTCCATGAAGCCTCCCCGGTCGAGTGCCGGATGCAGGTGTGGTGTGGGCACGGACTGCCCACAACGGTAGCACATTCCGCCCCCGCGCCGTATTACTCCTGCGCCCCCGACTGCCGAGTCCCCGCCCACCCGCGCGTGTCTCCCCTCCCGTTTCCCCCAGGAACCGTCATGTCCCGCTTGGCTCTTGCCGCGTCCGCGCTCGCTGTTGCCGCTTCCCTCGCCGGCGCCCAGGCGGCGCCGGCCCGCGCCGCCGTCTCGGCCCCCGCTTCGGCCGCGCGCTTCGCCGAGCCCCTCGTCGAGTTCGAGATGATGACGTGGCCCGAGGTGAAGGCCGCGCTCGAGGCCGGCAAGACCACTGCCCTCTTCTACACCGGGGGCACCGAGCAGCGCGGCCCGCAGAACGTGAACGGCGGCCACAATCTCATGGCCAAGGAAACCGTCAACGCGATCGCGCGCAAGTTGGGCAATGCGATCGTGATGCCGATCCTGCCATACAGCTCAAACAACGCGAACAATCAGCAGACCGGCACGCTTGGCCTCACTGACGAAATCCAGGGCCTGATCATGGAGCGGCTGGCCGAGCAGGCCATCGTCAACGGCTTCACGAACGTGATGTTCCTGAACGATCACGGCGGTGGGGTGCGCGGCTAT
>JANLSF010000661.1:0-8109 GCA_031362285.1 Gemmatimonadota bacterium
CAACGGCGCAACGCTGGATCGCCTAGCGCGCGCTCGGGCCGCCATTCGCCACGTCGCACACCCACGTCACCGCATCCATACATGAAGATCACCGCCATCCGTGCCTACCAGGTCGACCTCCCGCTCAAGGAAGGGAGCTACAAGTGGTCGGGGGGCAACTCGGTGTCGGTGTTCGACTCCACCGTGGTCGCCGTCGAGACCGACGAGGGGATGACGGGGTGGGGAGAGATCTGCCCGCTGGGGCCCGCCTACCTCCCGGCGTACGCCAACGGCGCGCGCACCGGCATCGCCGAACTCGCACCGCAACTGCTCGGCCTCGATCCGCGCGCGCTGAGCCTGCTCAACGAACGGATGGACACCGCCATGCGCGGCCACCCGTACGTGAAGTCGGCCATCGACATGGCCTGCTGGGACATCCTCGGCAAGGCCAGCGGACTCAGCGTCGCGATGCTGATGGGCGGACACGTGGGCCCCGATTTCGCCCTCTACCGTGCGATCTCGCAGGACACGCCGGAGCGGATGGCCGGGCGCATCGCGCAATACCGCAAGGAAGGGTATCGCAAGTTCCAGCTCAAGGTGGGCGGTGAGCCCGACGTGGACATCGAGCGCATCCACGCCGCGGCCGCGAAGCTCAGCACCGGCGACGTCCTCGTGGCCGACGCCAACACCGGCTGGACGCAGCACGAAGCCGTCCGCGTGGCCGATGCCGTGCGCAACGTGAACGTGTACATCGAACAGCCCTGCATGACCTACGAGCAGTGCCTGGCCGTCCGCCGCCACACCAACCGCCCGTTCGTGCTCGACGAGGTGGTGGACGACATCGACATGGTGGTGCGCGGCATCGCCGACCAGGCCATGGACGTCATCAACCTCAAGATCTCCAAGGTGGGCGGACTCACCAAGGCGCGGCAGATCCGCGACCTGTGCGTCTCGCTCGGCATTGCCATGACCATCGAGGACACGTGGGGGGGCGACATCATCACGGCAGCGATCGCCAACCTCGCCCACAGCACGCCGGAGCGGTTCCTCTTCTCGTCCACCGACTTCAACTCGTACCTGACGGTGTCGATCGCCGACGGCGCGCCACAGCGCGTGCACGGCCGGCTCGCCGCCTCCACCCGCCCCGGGCTCGGCGTCACGCCGATCGCCAAGGTGCTGGGCGCGCCGGTGTTCGAGACCAAGGCGGCGCCGCCACGAAAGGCGGCGCCCAAGGGGTCACGCCGCTAGTCGTCGAGCACGGGCCGCTTCTTCAGGATCGGGTCGGGACGCACGGTCACCGTACGCGACGCCTTGAGGTCGCCCAGGCTGACCTCGATCACGTACTTCCCAGCGACCGCGTCCCTGAGCACCCCCGCCTGGTCGGCGGATTGCATGTCCCACGCGAGGGTGTTCACGCCGGCCACGACGGCGCCCTGCCAGCGCCGCACCTCACGGCCGGTCGAGTCGGCCACGGTGATGGACGCGAGTCCTGCGTTCTTCGTCGCCATCTGCAGGCGCGCCTCGGTCCGCCCGCGCCGGTCGCCGGGCACCGACTCCCACGGGAACCAGTCCTGCACCACGTCGCGCACGGGGAAGAGGTGGAGCGGCGCCTTGGCCCACGCGCTTCGGTCCCGGATCGGTGCGAGGTCGAGGATCCACGCGCCACGCCCGTAGGTCCCGATCACCAGTTCGCTCGCGCGTGACTGCACGGTGAGGTCCTGCACCGGCGTGCTGGGAAGCGTGGCGTTCAATGACTCCCACGACATGCCCCGGTCGCGCGAGACGTACACGCCGATGTCGGTCCCCACGTACAGCAGGTCGGGATCGACCGGGTCCTCCTTGATCACGTTGACGGCACCGAGCGGGAGGTTGGCGGCCATCGAGCGCCAGCTGCGCCCCGTGTCGTTCGACACGTACAGGTGCGGACGTGCGTCGTCCCCGCGATACCCGGTGAAGCTCACGTAGATCGTGCCCACATTTTTCGCGGACAGGGTCACCCGGCTTACCCACAGTCGGGGCAGCCCGGCGTCGATCCGCTGCCAGTGGGCGCCATCGTCCAGCGACAGCCAGACCTTCCCGCCCTCGGTGCCGCCGGCGAGCATCCCGCGCCTGATCCGCGATTCCTCGAGCATGGTGAACGCGCCGGTCGGCACCGCGGAGCGATCGCCGGTCGCGGAGTCGGCGAGGTCGGGGCTCACCGCCTTCCAGGTCGCGCCGCGGTCGGTGGTCTTGAGCACGCGGTTGCCGCCCGCGTACAGCGTGCGCGGGTCGTGCGGGGAGATGAAGAACGGCGTGTACCAGCTGAAACGGAGGGGCGGCGCCCCACGCCCCAGCCTCGGCCGCACGCTCTCCGAACTGGGGCCTCCGCTCAGGATCGACGCGCCCGTCAAGTCCATGCGCATCATCGCGCCGTTCTGGTGCTCGTAGTACACGAACCGGTCGTCGGTCGGATCGGGCAGCGTCACGTAGCTGTCGCCGCCCGTCCAGCGGTCGAGGTACACGCTGCGCCACGGATCGGGGACCGCATCGTCGAGCCGGGCCGAGCTCACGCCGATGAGCGCGGCGTCGTCCTGCGTGCCGGCAAAGATGCGATAGGGGGTCCGGTCATCGGTGGCCACGAAGTACATCTGCGACACCGGGATGCTGTTCAGGTGCAGCCAGCTCTCTCCGCCGTCGTGCGACATGAACAGGCCGCCGTCGTTGGCCAGCAGCAGCCGGTCGGGGTTGGCCGGGTCGATCACGAGGTCGTGATGATCGAGGTGCAGCGCGCGCCCCTCGGTGCCGTGGAGGCGGAGGATCCGGTCACCGATGCGGCGCCAGGTGGCCCCGCCGTCGAACGACTGGAAGGCGCGATTGCCGAGGATGTAGAGGTGGTCCGCGTTGCGCGGATCCACGCGCACGTCGGTGAACTTCCAGCCGAAGGTGGTGAACACCTCCCACAGGTCGGTGCGGTTCACCTTGCGCCAGTGCTCGCCGCGGTCGTCGGAGCGGAACAGCTCGCCGCCCGCGAAGGGGCGGTCGCGGGCGGTCATCGGCGCGCGGTTGTCCACGAACAGGTACACGACGTTCGGCGAGCCCGGTGCCACCTCGATGCCGGCGCGGCCGAGCGGTCCCGCGGGCAAGCCGGCGTCGACGTGCCGCCAGGTGGTGCCACCGTCGGTGGACTTGAACAGCCCGCCGCGGCGCCCCTCCTCGATCTGCCAGCCCCACGCGTACACGGTTGCGGGGTCGGTCGGATCCATGGCGAGGTCCACGACGCCGGTGGAGTCGTCGATGAACAGCACCTTGTCCCAGTGTGCGCCACCATCGCGCGTGCGGTACACGCCGCGCTCGGCGTTCGGGGTCCACTGCCGCCCCATCGCCGCCACGTACACGATGTCGGGATTGGCGGGATGGATCAGCACCTTGGCGATGTGGTCAGTGCCGGCGAGCCCCATGTGGGTCCACGACGCGCCGCCGTTCACCGACTTGAAGACACCGGTACCGGGGTACGCGTAGCCCGTGTAGCGCGGCTGCGCCTCGCCCGTGCCCACCCACACCGTGCCGGGCGCGCTTGGCGCCACCGCCACGTCGCCGATGGCGAAGGCGCTCTCGTGCTCGAACACGGCGCGCCAGGTGAGGCCGTTGTTCACCGTCTTGAACAGGTTGCCCGAGGCCGGCGCGGCGTAGATGGTGCCGGTGTTGCCCGACGGAATGGCCACCGCCTCGATGCGCGATCCGATCTTCACCGGCCCCACGGCACGCCAGGCCAGGCCACGAAAGATCGAACGCTCGGACAGCGACTGGCGGACCTCCCACGAGGCGGCACGCTCGGCGGCAGTGGAGGGCTGCGCGCCGGCGGTGGACGCGAGCGCCAACAGCAGGAGGAGCGGGAGTGATCGCATGGACGTGGTCAGATGGAAGCGTCGCCTGCCCCCGGTGGTGCGAGGCAGGCGACGGTCACGAGGTTTCGAACGGGACCGCCGGGGCTCAGGCAGCCTTGGTGAACGCCGACATGGTGAACTTGTACGCCTGCTTCGTGGCATCGTACTCGGCGCGGAACTTCGTGGGGTGCGAGCCGGTCATGCCGGGGATGTCCGGGATCGGAAGCTCGAACGACTCCTTCTTCATGAGCATGGCCTTCGTGACCATCGGCTCGATGAAGATCGGCTTCCCCTTCCAGTACCCGATGACCATGGTGCCGTTGAACGCATCCTTGCGCTCGATCTCCGAGGCGAGGATCGCGTGCATCCCCATCTGCGGGACGCAAAGGCTGATCAGGGCGGGCACTCCCATCATCTTCTGCATCTCGGGCGGCAGCGGGATGTCCGGCAAGGCATAGCTGGCCGGCAGGGCAGCGGGCTTGGTCGCATCCTTGCAATCCATCGCCGCCCGGTCGGCTGCGCCAACCGTGTAGAAGTGAAAGTCGAAGTGCGGCGTCAGGAAGGGGACCGGCGGATGACCGCCGGCTTCCCAGTACATGGTGAGTTGTGTGAGGACCGTCTGAGCCTGCGCGGGTGCCGGCAGGTCAATGGTGGCGGCGGCAACGGGCGGCCAGACCATGGGCTGGTCAGCCGGCGCGTTCTCGATGCTGGCGATCGGCACGATGGCACCGGCCTCGACCAGGTCCGTGCCCTTCGTGGTGGCCCAGGTGCAGACCTGCGCCTTGAATGCGTCGGCGCAGCTGCCCTTCACTTCGACGAGCGGCGGTTCGCCGGCGCAGGCGCCCATGGCGACGGTCAGGACCAACGCAGTCAGCGGTGCGGCGAATCGCGACATCGACATCCTCCATCGGGGGTGGGCACTTTCGGCCGAGTCCGCTGTGCGACAGCCGGGAGAAGCCAGAACGATGCGAAAGCCGGACTCTCGCCGCTAGAGGCGCCCACCGTTCCGCACCCGCCCCGGCGCTCTTAGTATCGTGGATGCGCAAACATGTGCTTCTCTACGGACTCCTGGGCGGCGTGTTCATCGCCTTCCTGAAGGCCATCGAGTACCGATGGCTCGTGGTGGAGTACTCGGTCGAGATCTACGGCGGGCTCGTGGCGGCCGTGTTCGCGGGCATGGGCATCTGGCTCGGCAACCGGCTCACGCGGCACAAGGAGACCGTCGTCGTGCGCGAGGTCCTGGTCGCGGCGCCCACCGCATTCGAGCGCGACCTGGCGAAGCTCGAGTCGCTCGGCATCACCCCGCGCGAGCTCGAACTGCTCGAGCTGATCGCCCAGGGGTTGAGCAACCGAGAGATCGCCGAGCGGGCGTTCGTGAGCGAGAACACCGTCAAGACGCACCTGAGCCGGGTGTTCGACAAGCTCGGCGCCCGGCGCCGGACACAGGCCGTCCAGCTGGGAAAGGAACTGCGGCTCATCCCCTGAACCGGGCGGTTTGGCCGGCCAACTGTCGCGCTGGCGCCACAGTGCTAGCCGACCACCGCAACTTTCGAGTGATTTTGAGCTTGGTCACGGAGAATCACCTGTTCGGGTGACGCGCGCAGCGGGGTCCGCCCGTAGAATCGGCTGTCTTCAACCTCCTGGGAGTTCGCATGCGCAAGATCGTACTGACGTTCGGGCTGATCGCCGGCGCCATCCTGTCGGTCATGATGTTCCTGACCCTCCCGTTCATGGACAAGATCGGCTTCGATCAGGGCGCCGTCGTCGGCTACACGACGATGGTCATCGCCTTCCTGATGGTCTACTTCGGGGTCCGGTCGTACCGCGACAACGAAGCGAACGGCACCGTGACGTTCGGTCGCGCCTTCAAGGTGGGGCTGCTGATCACGCTCATTGCCAGCGTCTGCTACGTCGCCAGCTGGCAGGTGCTGTACCACAAGTTCATGCCGGATTTCACCGACAAGTACGCGGCGCATGCGATCGACAAGGCGAAGCGGTCGGGCGCCTCGGACGCGCAGATCGCCGCGACGACCAAGGAGATGGCGGAGTTCAAGGAGATGTACAAGAACCCGCTCGTGAACATCGGGTTCACCTTCCTCGAACCGTTGCCGGTGGGCCTGCTGTTCGCGCTCGGTGCGGCGTGGGGCTTGAGCCGGAAGCGGAAGCCCGCGGGCGTCGCCGTCGCGTAGTCGAACGACGAGGCGTTCAGGACCGATCGGCCTTGAACGCCCCGTCGAAGTCGATGCGGGGAACGGCCGTCGCCAGCCCCGCGAAGGTGCCCACGTCGGCGATTTCCCGCGCCGCGTTCACCATCGCCGTGTATGCGACGCGCGCGAGCGCTCCGCCAATGCTGATCCGTCGCACCCCCACCTGGGCCAGTGCCGCGACCGTGGCGAAGTCGCCGTACACGAGCGCATTCACCGGGTGCGGCGCCAGCTCGCGCACCACCACCGCCATGTCCGACACCGCCCGGATGCCCGGCGCATACAGGCACTCGGCGCCCGCCTCGGCGTATGCGCTCAGGCGACGAATCGTCTCCGCGAGGTCCGGGTGCCCCACGAGGAACCCCTCCGAGCGGCCGGTGAGCAGCACCCCGGTGCCACTGGCATCGATCGCCGCGCGTGCGGCGTGAATGCGCTCGACCGCGAGCGCCGTGTCATGGAGTGGCGCTGCCGGATCGCCCGTGGAGTCCTCGATGGAGAGACCCGCGATCCCGGTGGCCGACGCGGCACGCACGTTGGCGGCCACCTGTTCGGGCTCGCGTGCAAATCCCCCCTCGAAGTCGGCGTTGATCGGCAGCGGGACGGCGGCCGCCATCGCCCTCAGGTGCGCAAGCACCTCGTCGACCGTCACCTGGTTGTCCGCCTTCCCCACCGACCAGGCGAAGCCGGCGCTGGTCGAGGCGAGGGCCGGGAAGCCCAGTCCTGCGAGCAGGCGCGCGCTCCCCACGTCCCAGGGGTTCGGCATGACGAAGCAGCCGGAGGCGTGCAGTGCCCGGAAGCGGTGGGACGGCGCAGGTGGTGTCGTCATGTTCGTGGATGGCGAGATGTCGGTGCTCCGCGCGCTTGCCGCGTTGGACTTCCGGGTGCAATCTAGCCAACTCCCTTCTCACCCGACCCATGACGCTTCGCATCCTCCGCCCGATC
Source organism: Gemmatimonadota bacterium (assembly GCA_031362285.1). GTDB lineage: Bacteria > Gemmatimonadota > Gemmatimonadetes > Gemmatimonadales > Gemmatimonadaceae > JACPPC01. Next base: position 6,989 of record JANLSF010000661.1, read on the forward strand.
GCCTGCTGTGCGGCGACCGTGGCCCTCGCCGTCGCCGCGCCACTGGCACGCGCCCAGTCGCCCACCGCTGACCTCGTGCTCGTGAACGGTGCCGTGTACACCGTGGATGCGGCGCGACCACGCGCCGAGGCGGTGGCCGTGCGCGGGGATCGCATCATGGCCGTGGGCACGAGCGCGGAAGTGCGCCGCCTGGCCGGCCCCGGCACGCGCGTGGTGGACCTGCAGGGCCGGCTGCTCATCCCCGGCTTCATCGAGGGGCACGGGCACTACACCGGACTTGGCGAGTCGAAGCTGGTGCTCGACCTCACCACCGCGACGACGTGGGACGACATCGTGGCCATGGTGGGCCGGGCGGCGACGAGCGCGCGTCCCGGGGAGTGGATCGTCGGGCGCGGCTGGCACCAGGAGAAGTGGACGCGCGTGCCCCAGCCGAACGTGCAGGGGGTGCCGCTGCACGCGTCGCTCGACGCGGTGAGCCCCGACCACCCGGTGATCCTGACCCATGCGAGCGGGCACGCCGGCTTCGCCAATGCCAAGGCGCTCGCGCTGGCCGGTGTCACGCGCACCACCCCCGATCCCGACGGCGGCGAGTTCGTGAAGGACGCGAGCGGCGAGCCCACCGGGTTCCTCAAGGAGACGGCGCAGCGCATCGTGGGCGCGGCCCGTGCGCGCGACAACCGGATGAGCCCCGCCGACCGCGAGGCGCGGTTCCGCACGGTGGTGCAGCTGGCCGGCGAGGAGGCGCTCACGCACGGCGTGACGTCGTTCCATGACGCCGGTGCCGACTTCGCCACGATCGACGGCTACAAGCAACTGGCCGACGAGGGAAAGCTCCCCGTCCGGCTCTACGCCATGGTGCGCCGCGAAAGCAACGCCCGCATGGATTCCCTCCTGCCGCGCTACAAGATGCAGGGCTATGGCAACCAGTTCCTCACCGTGCGCTCCATCAAGCGCCAGATCGACGGCGCCCTCGGGCCGCGCGGCGCGTGGCTGCTGGCGCCATACACCGACCTCCCCACGAGCAGCGGCCTCGCCCTCGAAAGCGTCGCCGACATCGAGGAGACGGCGCGCATCGCCATCAAGCACGGCTTCCAGGTCAACACCCACGCCATCGGCGACCG
>JANLSF010000688.1:0-1562 GCA_031362285.1 Gemmatimonadota bacterium
AGCCCTGCGACTTGTGCTGTGACCGGCTCTCGCCCGAGAGTTCGCCCAGCCCGCGCCCCATGAGGGGCGAGTACTCCCCCACATCGAACTTGAGGGTGGCGTCGGCGGGAGTGAACCGCGCGCCGCGGTAGTACTTGCTCACCACCCACGGCGCGCCGTATGCGCTGCCGTAGCGCGCCGAGTCGCCGGCAATCTCGTACGCCTCGCGGGCCAGCAGCGCCGACACCTGGTGGTGGCCGTGGCCGTCGCGCGGCGTGCCGCTGAACACCGCGACAATCACGTGCGGGCGAAACTGGCGGACCACGCGCACCACGTCGCCCAGGATCGAGTCCTTGGGCCAGTGGAGGTAGGTCTCGTCGGCGGTCTTGGAGAAGCCGAAGTCGTAGGCGCGGGAGAAGAACTGGTGGCCGCCGTCCACGCGGCGGGCGGCGAGCAGCTCCTCGGTGCGAATGGCCCCGAGTCCTTCTCCCAGCTCATTGCCGATCAGGTTCTGGCCGCCGTCGCCCCGGGTGAGGGAGAGGTAGGCAGTCTCCACCTGGCGACCGCGGGCGAGCCAGGTGATGAGCTGCGTGTCTTCGTCGTCGGGGTGGGCCGCGATGACGAGGACGCGCGCGGTGGTGCCGAGCCCGCGGATCAAGTCGCCCAAGGCGGCGGCGGAGCGGTCCTGCGCGAGGGTGGAGCGGGGGGCGAAGAGTGCGAGCGCCGAAGCGAGCAGGGCAACTACTAGAGATCTAGTACTGGCCATGCCACGGCGCGCCGATGGACATCGCGCCATCACGCGCGACCCGCCACTCCCTTCCTGCCCTTCCCCGCCGCGCGCACTTCCATGGCCTCGGCCACGATCCGCGCCTGCTCCGTCGCATGGTCGCCCGCGTACCCCTCGGCCGGGCTCGCGCGTTCCGGACGCCCCATGTAGCGGAGCTCCATGGCGTTCCCGCTGGCCACGCGCAGCCTCGGCCACACGTAGCTCCACGCGCCCATGTTCTTCGGCTCTTCCTGCACCCACGCCACCTCCTCGATGGCCGGGTACTTGTCCACGATCGCGGCAATCGCGTCGGCCGGCCACGGATAGAGCTCTTCCACGCGCACCACGGCCACGTGCTCGGGCACCTCCTTGGCCGTCAAGTCGTAGAACATCTTCCCCGTGCAGAACACCAGCCGCCGCACCGCTTCGCGATTGTTGGCGGCGCGCGCGTCGTCGATCACGGGCTGGAAGCTGCCGCTCGTGAGGTCGGTGAGCGCGCTCGCGGCCTGCGCCAGTCGCAGCAGGCTCTTGGGCTGGATGAGGATGAGCGGGCGGTGCGGGCGGGTGTGCGCCTGCCGCCGGAGCGCATGGAAGTACTGCGCCGGCGTGCTCGGGTAGAGCACCCGCATGTTGTTGTCGGCGCAGAGCTGCAGGAACCGCTCGAGCCGAGCGCTCGAGTGCTCGGGGCCCTGGCCTTCGTAGCCGTGCGGGAGGAGCAGCACGAGCCCACTGTCCTGGTGCCACTTGGCGCGATCGGCGGCCAGGAACTGGTCCATCATCGGCTGCGCCATGTTGGCGAAGTCGCCGAACTGCGCTT
>JANLSF010000696.1:0-3526 GCA_031362285.1 Gemmatimonadota bacterium
AGTGCTTCGGATCGATCTGGTAGGAGGCCTTCAGCTTGCCGCCCAGCAGGATGCGGTACATGAACTCGTGCGGAAAGAGCCGTTCGCCCGCTGCGTCGGCCTTCTGCCATTCCTCCAGCACCACCTTCTCGATGCGGCGCATCGCCTCCATCTCGGGGATGCAGGTGTCGGTCACCCGGTTCATGTGGCGCTCGAGCAGCGCCTGCTCGTCGGCGGGGGTGAGGTCGCGGTAGTTCGGCACGCGCACGTAGTAGTCGTGCGCCACGAGGTTGAAGACGTCCTCCTCGAGGTTGGCGCCGGTGCAGGAGATCCCGTGCACCTTGTCCTGCCGGATCATTTCGGCCAGCGACAGTCCCAGCTCGGCCGTGCTCATCGCACCGGCCAGCGTGACGAACATCTTGCCGCCGCCCGCCAGGTGGGCCGAGTACGCCTCGGAGGCGTCGACCAGCGCCGCGGCGTTGAAGTGCCGGTAGTGATGCCGGATGAAGGCGGTGACCGCACCGTCCTTCGACGGGGTCCAGGGGGCGCGCTTGGGCGCAATCGCGGGGGCAGTCGTGGTCGTCATGGGGGGATAAGCTATCCACCCCGGCCCACGCGGGAAATGCGCGCGCGTCCGCCCTCGACAGCCCCCACGGGCTCCGCTACCTATAGGGGAATGACCGCCGCTGTCGCCCCCCTGATTCCCGCCCCCGCGCGAGCCGCGGGCGACGACGCCCCGGTGGCGCCGCTCCCTCCGCGCCGGCGCGAGCGGCTCATGTCGCTCGACGTCTTCCGGGGGATGACGGTGGCGGGCATGCTCCTCGTGAACAACCCGGGGACGTGGGCCGCGATCCACGAGCCGCTCGAGCACGCCCCGTGGCATGGCTGGACCCCCACCGACCTCATCTTCCCCTTCTTCCTGTTCATCGTCGGCATCACCACGCACCTCTCGCTCACCGAGCGAGCCGCGCGCGGCGATGACCTGGCCGCCCTCCGCAAGCAGCTGCTTCGCCGCGGACTGCTGATCGTGCTGATCGGCATGGGGCTCTCGGCCTTCCCCTTCTTCCAGTGGACGGCGATCCCGGGGAACGCCGATCCGTCGGTCCTCGACCGGTTCGCGTATCGGCTCGCGCACGTCCGCATCATGGGCGTGTTGCAGCGCATCGGGTGGGCGTACCTGATCGCCGGGCTGCTCACCCTGCAGGTGCCACTCCGGCGCATCGTGCTCACCTTGGTGGCCCTGCTCTACGGGTATTGGGCGCTCCTCACCCTGGTCCCCGTGCCGGGCACCGGTATCGTGGGAGAGATCGACGTGGGCGCCCTGACCCTCGAAGGGTGGCTCGACCTCACGGTGCTCGGCCCCAACCATGTGTGGTCCGGCTCGAGGACGTTCGACCCCGAGGGGATCCTGTCCACCCTGGGCGCGGTGGCCAGCGTGATCACCGGGGTGCTGGCCGGCCGCTGGATCGCCGAGCGCGAACGCCCGCTCATCGAGCGGGTGGCCGGGTTGTTTGGCGTGGGCGCGATTGCGACCCTGGTGGGGCTCATGTGGCACTGGTCGCTCCCCATCAACAAGAACCTCTGGACGCCGTCGTACGTGGTGTTCATGGCCGGCATGGCGTCCATGTCGCTGGCCACCTGCATGTGGCTGATCGAGGAGCTCGACGTCACGGCGTGGGCGAAGCCGTTCCTCCCGTTTGGCATGAACCCGATCGTCGCGTTCGTCGGATCGGGACTCATGGCGCGGTGTATCTACACGATCTGCAAGGTCGAGTGGGACGGCACCGTGGTCCCCGTGCAGACCATGCTCTTCGAGCGGTTCTTCGCGCCTCTGCTCACGCCCAAGGATGCTTCGTTGCTGTTTGCGGCGACGTTCGTCGTTACGTGGTTCGCGATCCTCTCCGTCTTTCATCGCAAGCGGTGGTTCCTGAAAGTTTGATCCGGCCGCTCGCTGCCGCTTTCGCCATCCTGTCGCTCTCGCTCGGGCTCCCGCCGGGCCGCGTTCGCGCGCAGGAAAGCCCCAGGGAGCCGGCCGCCACGGCGCCCACGCCTGACCCCAAGGGCGAGGGGCGCGCCAAGGGTCCGGCGGCCGGCAAGCGCGGCGCCACCAAGCGAGCGCGCGCCACCGGCCCCAAGCCAAAGCGCCGGCGCGCCGCCAAGGCGCCGCGCCCAATACCCACCAAGGGCGCGTGGAGCACCACGGTCGGTGCCGACGCGCTGCACAGCGCGATTGCGGCCGAGTTGCCCGGCCCCGTGAAGGGCGGTTGGGGGGTGATGATCGTGTCGCTCTCCCGTGGCGACACCCTGTTTGCCCTCGCCCCCAACGCGCCGCTGCTCCCGGCCAGCACCATGAAGCTGTTCACCAGCGCACTGGCCCTCGAGACGCTGGGACCGCAGCACCGATTCACCACCGAGGTGCTCCGCGACGGCGTGTTGGCGGCCGACGGCACCCTGCGGGGCAACCTCGTGCTCCGCGGTGACGGCGACCCGAGCCTCTCCCCTCGCATGCTGGGCGGCGCCGCCGGCGAGCCGATGCACAAGCTCGCCCGCGAACTGATCGCGGCCGGCGTCAAGCGCGTGACCGGCGACATCATTGCCGACGGCACCGCCTTCGACGACGCCCGCATCCCCGCAGGGTGGCGGACGCGGTACCTGGGGTCCGCCTACGCGGCGCGCGTCTCGGCGCTGTCGCTCAACGAGAACCTCGTCTGGGTCGTGGTGAAGGCCGGCCCCAAGGGCGCCGTGGTCAGCACCGACCCGGCCACGGCAGGGCTGCCGATCGAGAGCGAGGTGCGCGTGGTGCCCGGCCGGCGCGGCCGGATCACGGCCTATCGACGCCCCGATGGCACGATCAAGGTGCGCGGCACGATCGGCGCGGCAGCCGGCGAGCGGCGTTGGTCGCTGGTCGTCGAGGACCCGGCCCTCTTCGCCGCCGGGGCGCTGCACTCGGCGCTCGAGGAAGAAGGGGTGGACGTGGCCGGCAAGGCGCGCACCGGCACGGGTTCCCCCCTCGCGCCGCGCATCGCGTCGCTCCCGTCGCCGCCCCTCAAGGAGATCGTGGCCGCGATGAATGGCGAGAGCATCAACCTCTTTGCCGAACTGCTCTTCCGGAACTCGGCCCGCGGGCCCGCCCGCACGAGCATCGGGAGCGCGGTGTCGGCCAACAATGCCCTCGAGCGGTTCCTGAGCGGCAAGGTGGGCGTGGACTCGGGGGCCGTGCGCGCCTCCGACGGCAGCGGCCTGTCCATTCTCGATCGCGTGACGGCACGCTCCCTCGTGAAGCTCCTCGGTTACGGGCACCGCGCGAGCTGGTCGGCCGAGTACCACGCCTCGCTGCCGGTGGCCGGCGCGAGCGAGACGCTCAGGCACCGCATGCGGTTCACGCCGGCGCAGGGTAACCTGCATGCGAAGACGGGAACCACCAACGACGTGATCTCGCTGGCCGGCTACGTGACGGCGAAGAATGGCGAGCTGATCGCGTTTTCGATGCTGTACAACGGGCGCGTCCGGTGGCGTTCAATGGACCGGATCGATCGCGTGGGTGCGA
>JANLSF010000704.1:0-4922 GCA_031362285.1 Gemmatimonadota bacterium
CATTGGCGATGCCACCATGCAGGGTCCGGTGAACGTGGTGGCGCCCAACCCGGTGACCAATGCCGAGTTCACGGAGACGCTCGCGCGCGTGCTGTCACGGCCGTCGTTCGCGACGGTGCCCGCGTTCGCACTCACCCTGGCCTTCGGCGCCGAGATGACGCGCGAGGTGTTCCTCGCCAGCACGCGCGTGCGGCCGGGGGTGCTCCACGCTCGCGGATTCGCCTTCGCCTTCGAGACGCTGGAGCCTTCGCTCCGGTTCCTGCTCGGGCGTTAGCGGAACGCCAGCGGCGTGCGCAGGTGCCAGTCCGTCACGCTCTGGTACGCATGCGCGAGCCGGAGCGCCGCCCCCTCGTTCCACAGCGCGCCGATGAACGTCATCGACACCGGGGTGCCGTCGTCGCGGAAGCCGTTCGGCACGATCACGGCGGGGTGCCCCGTGAGGTTGGTGGCCGTGAGTTGCGGCCCCTGCGTGGGGCTGATGATCACGTCCACGTCGCGGAAGAGCTGCGCCCACGCGCGGATGGCCAGCGTGCGCACCCGGTTCGCATTGATGTAGTCCACGGCCGGCAGGAAGCGCGCAATGCGAAACGTCGTGGGCCACGCATTCGCGTCCTGCGACACCAGCTGCGCGTCGCCCCCGCTCCGCGTCAGCCAGTCGAACGCCGCCGCCCCCTCCGCGGTGAGGATCACGCGCATCGCGTTGTAGTCGAAGTCGGGGAGCTCCACCATGCGAGGGGCCACGCCCAGCTCGCGAATGGCCGTCAGCGCGTCGTCGTCGAACTTCTTCGTGGGGCGCGCCGCGTCGAACGCCGTCTTCACGTAGCCCACGCGGAGCGTCGTGAGGTCGCTCGCGGCATCGAAGCTGAATCCCCGGTCCTGCGCGCCCAGGTCCACCCCGTCGGGGCCATGGATGGCGGCCAGCACGGCGGCGCAGTCGGCGGCCGAGCGTCCCATGGGGCCGAGCTTGTCCATGGACCACGAGAGCGCCATCGCGCCGGTGCGGGGCACGCGGCCGAACGAGGGGCGCAACCCGGTCACGCCGTTCCGCGTGGCGGGCGACGAGATGGAGCCGAGCGTCTCGCTGCCGATGGCGAAGGGGACGAGGCCGGCGGCGACCGCGCTCCCCGGGCCCGCCGACGATCCGCTCGATCCCTGGTCGGTCTTCCACGGATTGCGCGTCATGCCGCCGAACCACTTGTCCCCCATGGCCAGCTCGCCGAGCGAGAGCTTGGCGATGAGCACGGCGCCCGCTTCGTCGAGGCGGCGCACCACGGTGGCGTCGGTGTCGAAGGTCTGCGTCTTGAACGGGGTGGCGCCCCAGGTGGTGGGCGCCCCGGCCACGGCGAGCAGGTCCTTCGCGCCCCACGGAATGCCGTGCAGCGGGCTCCGGTAGATGCCGCGCGCGATCTCCTCGTCGGCCGCCTTCGCGCGTTCGATGGCCCGATCCTTGAGCACCGTCACCGCGCACATCAGCGTCGCCTCGAACTTCTCGAACCGGTCGAGGTACATCTGCGTGAGCGCCACCGACGACACCTTGCGGGTGCGCACCAGTGCGCCCAGTTCGGTGACGCCGATGAAGGCGAGGTCTTCGAGGCGCGGCGGCACGGCCCGCGTGGGCTTGACCGGCCCCAGCTTGGGCGCGACGCGCTTCTCCCGGGGAGGCGCCGCCACCGGATTGATCACGGGCTGCAGCGCCGGCGGCTCGGGGTTGAACACGAGGGCCGGCGCCACCGAGTTCTCCAGCGCGATGGCATGCAGCGTCTCGATCGACTTCGCCTGCTGCTTGAGCCCGGCCAGCATCAAGGCGCGCTTCGTGTCGTCGAGCGCGACCCCCGCGAGTTCCTCGGCCGCGGCGATCGTCTGCGCCGTGATCTCGGCGCCGTCGGCCACCTTGGCCCACAGCACCCCCGGCAGGAGGGTGCCCCCCAGCCCCGCGGTGGCGCAGAGCGAAAGGAACTCGCGACGTTCGGCCATGGTAGGCATGGTGATGCCGTCTCCGTCAGGGATGTCGGGCCGCTCCGACCGCGGCCTGACACACTACTTTACCTGCGTGTCCGACGCCACGTTAGCCGTCGCGGCCACGCCTCCTCTGTGACGTGGAGCCCGAAATCCATGATTGCCCGGACCTTCCGCGCCCTCGCGGCGCTCAGCATGCTGGTGCTCCTTCCGGCCACCGCCGTGGCACAGCAGCCGCGCCCGACGCAGGCCCAGGTAGACCGCATGTCGGGCCCGATGTTCGGCGTGCGCGGCAGCTATGACTTCGACAACAAGGTGATGGGCTACGGCGCGCAGGCGCGCTTCCCCATCGACTGGAACCTCCAGTTCGCCCCGAGCGTGGAGGCGTACAGCAAGAATGGCTCGACGCTCGTGCAGGGGAACGTGGACCTGATCGCCACGGGGCGCGGCGGCTGGTTTTACGTGGGGGGCGGCCTCGCGATCATCAAGGCGCAGGGGACCGACGCGAAGTTCGGCGCCAACGTCTATCCGGGCCTCGACTTCCCGGCGCTGTTCGACACGCCGCTCCGCCCCTTCGTGGAGGCGCGCTGGACCTTCTGGGAAGGGAACACCCCCTTTCGCCTCGTGTTCGGGCTGAACTTCCCGTTCGGGCAGCGCTGAGCATGCGACCTCGCCGCGTGCGGGTGATGGTGGCCGCGTGGAGCGCGGTCGTCATGCTCGCCGCGTGCGGGGGCGACGCGAAGAAGACGACAGCGGCGGCGCCGTCTGGTGCCGGTGCGGCGGTCGCGAGCGCTCCCGCCGCCGTGCCCGACGTCAACGTCCCCGGCGGACCGTGCTACCTGCGCGAACTCTGGGACGAGTGCACGCTCATCAAGCGACTCGAGTCGCAGGGGTATGTGCCCAAGGTGGACGGCCACGATGCGGGGAAGCTCGCCGCGGTGTTCACGGCGCCCTATGTCGAGCTGCTGCTCGGACGCGGCCGGTTGCGCGCCTTCATCTACCCCACCGCGGCCGCGGCCACTGCCGACCTCGCCCGCGCCGACACGGTGGGACAGGCCGCCTGTCCGGCGCCCCCCACCGCGAAGTACGGCGCCACCCTGCTCCACTCGGGGAACCTCGTCGCCTTGCTCGAGGCGGGGAACGACAACACCTGCATTCGCGTCGGCGACCTGATCCGGGCGGGGCTGCCCAGGTACCAGAAGAAGTAGGGCGGCTCGCCGTGCCACCGGTTGACGCACGGCCTGCGAGTCGCGCGGGGTCGCACGGCCGCCTAACATCCTGACATGCCCCTCGTTCCCCTCGACACCCTCCCCGACGACGCCCGCACCTGGGTGTTTGCCGCGACGCCCGCGCTCGAAGCCGGCGCCGCCACGCGCCTGCTGGCCGAGGTGGACGATCACCTCGCGCGGTGGCAGGCCCACGGCGAACCGCTCACGGTGGCACGTGGCTGGAGCGACGATCGCTTCCTGCTCATTGCCGTGGACCAGCGCACGGCCAACGCGAGCGGCTGCTCGATTGACGGGCTGTTCCGCAAGCTGCGCGACGCCGAGGGTCGGCTCGGCGTGAGCCTCGTGGCCGGCGGACGGGTGTTCTGGCGCGACGCGGGCGGTGCGGTGCAGGGCGGTGCGCGCGATGCGTTCGTGGCGGCGGCGCTCGCTGGTGGCGTCACCGCGGATACGCCGGTGTTCGACACCACCGTGGGGACGCTTGGCGCGTGGCGCGCGGGGTTCACGAAGCGCGCCGCAGACAGCTGGCACGGGCAGTTGGTGCCACGCACCACGGCCACCAGCGCCTGAGAGGAACGCCTAGCGCAGCCAGTCGTCCAGGTGCTCGGCCACGAACGCGTCGTCGGACAGCGCCGGATACGCCGCGCTCACCCGCGCGATGCGCTCCGCCTGTCCCGGCGACAGCCGTTCGTTCGCGTCGAGGCACCACGTCCCCGCGAGCAGTCCCTGCCGGCGCAGCACCTCGTGAATGCCGGCGATGCACCCGGCGAAGTCGTGCGCGGCATCGAAGATCGCCGCATTGGCGTCGGTGAGCGCGGCCGCGCGCGCGAGCCAGGCGAGGTCGGCCACCGGCGCGTCACCCATGGCCTGGATCTCGCGCAGCATCGCCACGGCCCGTGAGGTCCACACCGCCCACTGGCCGAGCAGTCCGCCCACGATGCGGCGCGGACCACGCGGCAGGGGCGACGGCGTGAGCAGGTCGAGCACGATCTGGTCGTCGTTGCCGGTGTAGAGCGCCACGTCGGCGCGGCCGGAGGCGGCGACCCCACGGATCACGTCGAGCGTGCCATAGCGACTGAACGGCGCCACCTTGATGGCCACCAGCGCCGGCAACTGCGCCAGCTCCTGCCAGAATGGCTCCGCCAGCACGCGCCCACCCACGGCGGGTTGCAGGTAGAAGCCGAACAGCGGCAACAGCTGCGATACCTCGCGGCAATGCGCGAGCAGCTCGGCGTCGGTCGCGTTCGGCAGGGCGGCGAGCGAGAGCAGCACCGCGTCGTAGCCATGCTCGGCGGCCAGCTGCGCCTCGCGCACCGCCTGCTGCGTGTCGCCCACCGCACCGGCGATCAGCGCGCACGGCGCGGCGGCCTCGCGGCGCACCGTCTCTGCGGCCAGTGCCAGCACGGGGGCGAGCAATCCGTGCTGCCGGACGGCGAACTGCGTGGTGTGCACCCCCACGGCCACGCCGCCGGCGCCGCTGGCCAGGTAGTAGCGGGTGAGGGCGCGCTGTCGCCGCTCGTCGAGGGCGCGGCGTTCGTTCAACGCGAGCGGGTGCGCCGGGATCACCTGGCCGGCGAGGAGGTGTGCGCGAAGCTCGGCGATCTTCATGCGGCATCCTCGTGAGCAGGTGCGCGATCAGAAGTTGCCATCGCGCACCTCGAAGCTGGTCGGCTTGGCGAGCAACGGCATCCGCCGCTCGAGCCAGTGCGCCACCCACTCGATCAGCACCGGCGCCGTGAC
>JANLSF010000739.1:0-5191 GCA_031362285.1 Gemmatimonadota bacterium
CGGCCCAGCTTGCCCCCGATCGACGCCACCGACACCGTGTCGCCCACGGTCACCTCGCCAAGCGCCCCGTACGACACGCGGGCCGCCTCCGAGGCGGCGCGGTCAATGGCTTGCACCCGCTCCCCGGCCTCCCCGGCCTTCCGCTCCACGCCGCGGCGCGCCTCACCGGCCGCCTCCTCGAGCGCCTCCGACTGCGCCGACTTGACCTTCCGGATCGCCGCCTCGACGTCGGTGCGCGCATCGAGCAGGTAGCGCCGCACCTGCTCCTGGGCGTCCTTCTCGGCGCTGCGCTCGCGCTTCCTGAGCTCGGCCTCTCGCTCGGCCAGCGCCTTGACGCGTTCGGCGGCGCCCTCCCGGAGCTCGGTGGTCGCGCGCTCCCGCACGGCCAACTCGTCGGAGCGTCGCTCGAGGTCGGCGAGCAGCGCCTCGTAGTCGCGCTCCGCGCGCGGCAGCCGCTCCTCCGCGCGCGCGAGGACCTCGCTGGGGAGGCCCAGCCTTCGCGCGATGCCGAGTCCGTACGACCGGCCCGGCACCCCGACGATGAGCCGGTAGGTGGGCGCGAGTCGCTCGGCATCGAACTGCAGCGACGCGTTCACGATGCCCGGCTGTTCCGTGGCGAGCTCCTTCAGGGCCCCGAGGTGCGTGGTCGCCACCGTGAGCACACCGCGCGCCGTCAGCGCCTCGAGCACGGCGGCGCCAAGGGCGCCCCCCTCCTGCGGGTCGGTGCCGGATCCAAGTTCGTCGGTGAGGACGAGCGACGCCGGCGTCGCCTTGGCGAGGATCTCGGCGACGTTGCGCAGGTGCGCGCTGAAGGTCGAGAGCGACGCCGCGATCGATTGCTCGTCGCCCAAATCGGCTATTTTGTCGTCCACGTGGGGAATCACCGTCCCGGCGCCGCGGGGCGCCGGCACGCCGGCCTGGAGGAGGGCAAAGGTGAGCCCGATGGCCTTGAGCAGCACGGTCTTGCCTCCGGTATTGGGACCGGAGAGCAACAGGGTGCGCTGCGATGCCGAGAGCGCGAGGTCGAACGGCACGACGGTCACGCCCTGGGCGACGAGGAGCGGATGGCGCCCCTCGACGATGCGCACCGCCGTGCCCGGCTCGTCGAAATCGACGGGCGCCGCGCCCACGTCGAGGGCGAACCGTGCCCGGGCACTGAGCGACTCGAGCTCGACCAGCGAGTCGAACGCCGCGGTCAGTCCCGGTTGGAAGGGGCGCAGCCGGTCGCTGGCGTCGCGCAGGATGCGTTCGACCTCCGCAACCTCGTCGCCCTCGAGCTCGCGGATGCGGTTGCCGAACTCCACGGCGGCGGGCGGCTCGATGAACAGCGTGGCGCCCGACCCCGACGTGTCGTGCACGATGCCACCCACCGCGCCCCGAGCCTCGCGGCGCACGGGCACCACGTGGCGGCCGTTGCGGATGGTCACCGAGGCGTCGAGCACGCGCTGGTGGTCGGGGAGCGCCGACACGATGCGTTCGAGCAGGCGCACGAGATCGGCTTCGGCGCCGCGCAACTCGCGGCGGATGCGGCGGAGCAAGGGCGACGCGTCGTCCTTCACCTCGCCATCATCGCCAATGATGCGGGTGATCGCCTCTTCCTCGCGGGGAGCGCGCAGGAGCGCGCTCGCGAGGGGCGCCAACACGGCCCGCGCCGCGATCGGCCGGCGGTCGTCGGCGAGCGCATCGGCGGTCCGTCGCGACGAGGCCAGGAGCGTGGCGCTCGAGAGCAGCTCGGCCGCGGACAACGTGGTGCCCTCGAGGCGGAGCCGTTCGAGCGAGGCCGCGACGTCGGGCACGACGAACGGCGTCCAGCCCGTCTCGTGGGCGCAGAGGGCGCGCATCGCGGCCACCCGGCGATGTTCGGCCTCGATCCACGTGCGATCGGTGTTCGGCCGGAGCGCGGTGACGCGGGCCGCGCCCAGTGCCGACGCAGCACGCTCGGCGACGAGCGCGAGGGCGCGGTCGAATTCGAGGACCGCGAGAGCGTGGGTGTTCACGCGAAGGGGCTCACCCCGCTCGCGCGAGCTCCTCGCGAGCGATGGCACTGATGACGCCGCCGTCGACCTTCCCCTTGAACTGCGGCATGACCTTGCCCATGAGGGCGCCGACGTTGGTGGCCCCGGCGGCGATCGCCGAGCGAATGGCGGTGCGGACTTCGTCCGCGGACGGGGCGGCCGGGAGGTAGCGCTCCAGCGCCGTGATCTCGGCGATCTCGATGGCCGCGAGGTCGTGTCGCGCGCCCGTCGTGTACATCTCCGCTGATTCGCGCCGCCGCTTCAGTCCGCGGCGGATGACCTCGACGACGTCGTCGTCGGTCAGTCCGTTCGGGAGTTCGAGGCCGCGGTTCTTCAGGTCGGACAGCATCGTCCCGAGGACGAGCGTCAGCGCCTTGTCGTGCGCCTTGCGCGCCGCCACTTGGTCGCCCTGCAGCTGGGCGAAGAGGGCGGACATCGCCTCAGGCGTGGCGCGAGCGACGATTCTTGCGCTGCGCGGCGTTCATCTTGCGCTTGCGACGCTCCGACGGCTTCTCGTAGTGCCGATGCTTCCGGAGGTCGGCGAGGATGCCGGCCTTTTCGCACTTCTTCTTGAAGCGCTTGAGCGCGCGCTCGAAATTCTCGTCTTCGTGGATGATGACTTCCGACAAGCGGGTCTCCTGGAACGTCGGCGCGGAACGCCGGTTGGCTGGGCTGGGGGTAAGCCCTTGAAAATACGACGGTTCCGGGCCGGGAGTCAAGCGTTCAGGGAGCCCAATCTGCTGGCCGAGCGGCTCAGCCCGGCGGCCAGGCCATGCGCCGCCCGGCCAGCAGGTGCATATGCAGGTGGAAAACCGTCTGCCCGCCGTCGGCATTGGTGTTCATGACGGTTCGGTACCCTGCGGCGGCAAACCCCTCGTCCTTCGCGATCCTGGCCGCCAACGACGCCATCCGTCCCACGGTCAACTCGTCGGTGACCTCGTTCAGCGACGTCACGTGCGCCTTGGGGATCACCAGGATGTGGGCCGGTGCCTGCGGGTGGATGTCGCGGAACGCCAGGCAGTGCTCGGTCTCGGCCACCTTGGAGACGGGGATCTCGCCGGAGACCATGCGGCAGAAGATGCAGGGATCAGCCATCGGAAGCCCTCGGGGCGTCAGGACGCGAAGACGGCGCGGACCACGGCGAGCGCCGCGACCGCCGCAGTCTCGAACCGCAGGATGCTGTCGCCCAGGGCCACGGGGCGGAAGGCCGCGTCGGTGAATCGCGCGATCTCGTCCGGCTCCATCCCCCCCTCGGGGCCGATGGCCAGGATGACGGGAGCCGACACGGCCGGCGGGCCGGTCAGCACGCGCTGCATCGGCTCGCCGTCGGCGGACAGGAGGAGTCGGGTCCCGTCGGGCAACGCCCCCATGGCCCGTTCGATGGTCGCGTCGGGGTAGAGCGTGGGGAGCCACGCGCCCCCGCCCTGCTCAAGGGCCCCCACCATGCGCGCGCGGGCCTTCACGTGGAAGGCCGCGCCCTCCCCTCGCGGACTCACGCTCCTGGAGCGTCGCCAGGTCACGGGGCGCCACGAGGCCAGCCCAAGCTCGGCCACCTTCTCGGCCAGCCAGAGCATCCGGTCGCGGTCGGCCACGGGCACCAGCAGGTGCACGGCCGCGGGTGCCCGCACCTGTTCGACCTCGGCGCCCACCTCGACGTCGGCGCGTCCCTTGGCGAGGCGACGCAGCGTGCCCAGGGCGCGGCCGCCGTGCCCATCCACGAGCCGCACCGCCTGCCCGGGCTCGAGGCGGCGGACGCGCATGTGGTGGGCCACCTCCTCGCCGAGGACGGCCGTCTGGTTCGCCTCCAGCGGATCAGGGGCGAAGAAGGTGGCTACGGTCGTTGAATGGCGACGCTCCACCATGACCCCTCCTCATCGTCCGCCACTTCGCGCCATCCGCCCTCGGCGAAGGCGTGGCGCATGCGCCCCTGCTCCTCGGTCAGCAGCCCGCTGAGGATCGCCACGCCGCCGGCCGGGAGCACGGCCGCGATGGCGCCCAGCATGGGGAGGATGGCGCTGGAGATGATGTTCGCGAGGACGAGGTCCACCGGCGCCACGAGTGGGAGCAGCGCCAGGGCGTCGCCCTCGATGACCTGCACGCGCCCCGCCACCCCGTTGGCGACCACGTTGTCCTCGGCGTTTTCGATGGCGTCGTGGTCGATCTCGATGGCCGCCGCCCGCGCCGCCCCGTGCTTCACGGCGGCGATGGCCAGCGCCGCGCTTCCGGCACCCAGGTCGGCCACCCGCATGCCAGGCCGCACGAAGCGCGGCATCAGCCGCATCACGCCGCGCGTGGTGGGATGGTCTCCCGTGCCGAAGGCCATGCCCGGATCGATCACCACCGTGCGCGCGGGCTCGAGTCCCGCGGCGAGCCACGGTGGCGTGATCGTGAGCCCGCCCACGGCGTGGGAGGTGAGCCGATCGCGCCACGCCTCGCTCCAGTCGATGTCGGGCAGCGCGGTAGTGGCGACCATCGCCGTCGGGTCGGCCGCCTTCACGGCGGCACAGACCGCGGACATGTCGATGTCGCCCGGAAAGCTGGTGATCACCGCGCCGCCATCCTCCTGCACGGCCATGGCCCCGGCCTCGAACAGCGCGGCCACGACAGCGTCACGTCCCCGACCGGGAATCACCCGCAGCGTGGTCCAGGTCACGCGCCCAGCGCATCCTTCATCTTGGTCCAGAGGCTCTTGTTGCCCGGCTGCTGGACGTTGGGACGGATCGCGCGCAGCTGTTCCAGCAGCCGCTTCTCGTCGCCCGAGACTTCGGTCGGCGTCCACAGCTGCACGCGCACATGGAGGTCGCCGGTGCCGCTCGAGTTCACGCGCGGAAGCCCGCGTCCACGCAACGTAAAGAGCTGCCCGCTCTGCGTCGCCGCCGGAACGCGCAGCGAGAGCGCACCGGTCACGGCCGGTACCTCGATGTCGGCGCCGAGCGTCAGCTGCGGATACGTGCACAGCACTTCGGTGTAGAGGTCCTCGCCTTCCCGCTCGAACCGCTGGTCATCCTCCACCTCGAACAGGACGAGCACGTCGCCCCGCGGGCCGCCACGGGCGCCCACGTTTCCCTGTCCGCGCAGCGTCATGTACTGACCGGTGGCCACGCCGGCCGGAATCTTCACGGTCACCTGGCGCTCCCCCCGCAGGCGTCCCTCGCCCTTGCACTTCTTGCAGGGCG
>JANLSF010000568.1:0-6263 GCA_031362285.1 Gemmatimonadota bacterium
TGCTCACCGAGCGCCAGCTCAACGAGGTGATGACCGACTTCTGGCTGAACCACTTCAACGTGTTCATCGCCAAGAACCCGTACATGCGTCACTACCTGCCGAGCTACGAGCGGACGGTCATCCGTCCCCGCGCGCTCGGCAACTTCCGCGACCTCCTCGGGGCCGTCGCGCACAGTCCCGCGATGCTCGTCTACCTCGACAACGCGCAGAGCATGGCCGACAGCGTGCACAACTCGCTGGCCGAAGTGCGGCTCCGGCGCCCGGGAGCGCTCCGGCCGCCGGTGGCGCGGCGCCGCAACGGGCTGAACGAGAACTACGGGCGCGAACTGCTCGAGCTGCACACGCTGGGCGTCGACGGCGGCTACACCCAGCAGGACGTGATCAACGTGGCGCGCGCGCTCACCGGGTGGTCGGTGGAGTTGCCGCGCCAGGGCGGGACCTACCTGTTTCGCCCCGGCGCCCACGATGCCGACGAGAAGGTGGTGCTGGGCCATGCGCTCCCCGCCGGGCGGGGCGAGGAAGACGGCGAGGAGGTGCTCGACATTCTCGCGGCGCATCCGGCCACGGCGCGGTTCCTTGCCTTCAAGTTGGCGCGGCGGTTCGTGAGCGACACGCCCCCCGCCGAGCTGGTGACGCGCGCCGCCCACGTGTTCACCCGCACCAAGGGGGACATTGCCGCGACCGTGCAGGCCATTGTCACGAGCCCCGAGTTCTTCGCGCGGGCCACGTGGCGGGCCAAGGTGAAGAGCCCGTTCGAGGTGGTGGTGAGCACGGCGCGCGCCCTCGGCGCCGATGGCGACACGACGGCCCGCACCGCACAGGCCGTGGCGCAACTGGGCGCACCGCTCTGGCAGCACCAGGCCCCCAACGGCTATCCCGAAGTGGGCTCCGAGTGGATGAACACCGGCGCCATCCTCAACCGCATCAACTTCGGATGGGCGGTGGGCGCGAGCCGGCTCCCCGGCGCGGCCGTGGCCCAGTGGGCGCCGGGGCGCGAGCTCGCGCGCGCGCCGCGCGAGCAGCAGGTGAGCGCGGTGGTCGACGCGCTGCTCGGGGGCGACGTGTCGATCGACACGCGGACGATCCTCCTCTCGGGCGACCATCCATTCGCGTCGCGAGCCACCGCGCAGGCCGCCACCGATGTGGTCCCGGCCGCGGTGCCCGAGCCGATGGCCGGCAACACCGCCGCGCCGTTCCAGCTTGGAACTCCGCCGGGAGGCCCTCCGCTGTTCCGCCGCCTCCCTGCCCTCACCGGGCTCGCGCAGATCGTGGGGCTCGCGCTCGGCTCCCCCGAATTCCAGCGGCGCTAGTCGCCGCCCACGAGGCTCGCATGCAGCGTCGCGTCTTCATGAAGTCGGGCGGGCTCGCCCTGTTGACCATGGGGTTGAGCCCGAGCTTCCTGCGTCGAGGGGTGTTCGCGCAGGGACTGGCCGCCGCACCACGAGGCAAGACCCTGATCGTGTTGTTCCAGCGGGGGGCCGCCGACGCGCTGAACGTGGTCGTCCCCTTTGGCGAGCGCGCTTACTACCAGGCCCGCCCGCTCATCGCGGTGCCGCCGCCGAACGCGAGTGCGACCACCGGCGCGATCGACCTGAACGGCATGTTCGGCCTGCATCCCGCGCTCGCGCCCCTGGCACCGCTCTACCAGCGCGGGATGCTCGCACCCGTGGTCGCGGTGGGGAGCCCGAGCAACACGCGCTCGCACTTTGATGCCCAGGACTACATGGAAACGGCCACCCCCGACATGAAGGGGACGACGAGTGGCTGGCTCAACCGGTACCTGGCCACCGCGGGGACGTGCGAGTCGTGCGCACCGGGGAGCGCCAAGCCGATCGGGTCCCCGTTTCGTGCGGTCGCGATGGCGCCACAGACCCCGCGCGCCCTTGAGGGTCCGTCGCCCACGGTCGCCATGGACTCGATCGACACGTTCACCCTGCGGGCCGCGGGCGGCAGCGCCGAGCGGCTCGAGGCCCTCTACCGCACCGGATCGGCCGACCTCGTGCACGCGAGCGGTTCCGAGATGTTCGACGCGATCAAGTTGCTCAAGGCGGCCAACCCGCAGCAGTACGCGCCGGGCAACGGGGCGCAGTATCCCGGTTCGCCTTTCGGACAGAAGCTTCGGCAAGTGGCGCAGCTCATCAAGGCCAACGTGGGGCTCGAGGTGGCCTTCGCCGACGTGGGCGGCTGGGACACGCACGTGAACCAGGGCGGCGCGAACGGCCAGCTGGCGCAGCGCCTCGACGACTTCGGCCGGAGCGTGGCGGCGCTCGTGCAGGACCTGGGCGACCGGATGGGCGACGTGGTGATCCTGACGATGAGCGAGTTCGGGCGCACCGTGCGCCAGAACGGGACCGGCGGCACGGATCATGGCCACGCGACGTCGATGTTCGTGATCGGCGGCAGCGTGAAGGGCGCTCGGGTGCACGGCCGGTGGCCCGGACTCGCGCCGGAGCAACTGCACGAGGGGCGCGACCTCGCGCTCACGACCGACTTCCGTGCGGTGTTCGCCGAGATCGCGAGCAAGCAGCTGGGGGCCACGTCGCTCGACGCCATCTTCCCCGGCTACGGGAGCCGACCGCAGGAGTTCCTGGGCGTGATGTAGGGCGCCCGAGCGGAGCGCCCCATATGGAACGCACGAGCGGGGCGCGCGTGGATGGGCGGCGCCTCGTTTGCGCAAGGCGCGGCGCGGCGGGTGGTTGCACTCCCTTCGTCCGCGCGAGCCCGGTATTTTCGATGCATGCATTACACGCGCTCGCTTCCTTCGGTGCGTCGTGGCGTGAAGCTCGCCGCGACGCGCTTGACGTACCGCCCCTGGCGCGACGCCCCGGCCACCCTGCTGATCGCCGCCGCCTGCGTCGCGCTGTTCGGCATCGGCGCCGATGCGCAGTCGCCGCGCGCCGCCCGTCGCGACGGCAAGGTCCCGATCCTCGAATACCACAAGATCGGCGGCGACGATGCCCGCTGGTCGCGCTCGGTGGCGAGCTTCAAGCGTGATCTCGAGTTGCTGTACGCGCGCGGCTATCGCCCCGTCACCGCCGGCGAGCTGGTCGACGGCGTGCTCGACATCCCGGCCGGCACCTCGCCGGTGGTGTTCACCTTCGACGATGCGTCACCGGGCCAGTTCCGGTACCTCGAGAAGAACGGGGCGCTGGAGATCGACCCCGAGAGCGCGGTCGGGATCTGGCTCGCCTTCAGTGCCCGGCATCCCGACTGGCGGAAGAAGGCGACCTTCTGCCTCCTCCCGGCGGCGACGGCCGGCCACGCCTTCTTCGGCGACAAGGGGATCGAGGGACAGAAGTCGGAGTGGCGGTTCAAGAAGGTGCGCTTCCTCGCGGAACAGGGGTTCGAGTTGTGCAACCACACGCTGTGGCATGCGCAACTGAACAAGTACTCCGACGCGCAGGTCCAGGAGCAGATCGCGCGCGGCGTGCTGGCGATCGACAGCGCGGTGGCCGGTTACGCCGTGCGCACCTTTGCGCTCCCGCTCGGCATCTGGCCAAAGAACCGGGCCCTCGCGCAGGCGGGGAGCTGGACCGACCCGCGCACGAAGAAGACGGTGCGCTACCACTTCGAGGCGATCCTCGAGGTGAGCGGCAGCCCGACGCGGGGACCGTACAGCGCGGGATTCACCAAGCTCTCGCTCAACCGGCAGCAGGTGCTGGGCAACGCGCTGGAGAAGCTGCTCGACAAGATCGAGCCCGAGCGGCTCGTGGTGGGGCCGACCGCCAAGTAGCGAAGAGCGCCCGCTCGGCGCGCGGCCGCTCGGCGACGCGCGGGCGAGCGTCGCCCCTTTCGGTCAGCCGGTGCTGGAGCCGGTGCCCGTGTCGCGCCGCGGCAGGAAGCGCCGCATCTGCGCCGTGACCTCGAACAGGTCGAACGGCTTGTGCATGGCCGGACAGCGCGTGGCTTCGAGGAGGGCGTCGGCCTTGGGGCTGATGTCCCCGGTCATGAAGAGGGTCGCGGTGGCCAGGTCGGGCTGCAGCGCGCAGGCCACGTGCAGGAAGACGTCCCCCCGCATGTCGTTGAGCCGCAGGTCCACGATCATGGCGTCGAACGGCTGGTCGCGCAGGCAGGCCTGCGCCTGCTCGGCCGAGGCCGCATGCACGCAGGCCCACCCATCGCGCGCGAGGGCGAGGGAGAGGGCGCGGCCGATGGCCGGCTCGTCGTCGACGATGAGGCAGCGTGGCATCAGCGGAGACGGAACGGGAGGGAGGATCCGGCCCACGGGTCAGTGCTCCACGGTGTCGGCGAGTGCGTCATCGCGCGACGCCCTCCCCGGTGAGGCGCGCATGAGCGCGACAAGGCGATCGACGATCACGTCGTCCGTCACCAGGCTGCGCGCCGTGCGCGGCGTGGCGCCGATGGCGAGGGCGAGCTGTCGGCTGAACTGCTGGCGCGACGAAAAGCCAAGCTTGTGCACGACGTCCTGCGCCGAGTGGGCGGGATCCCGGAGCCACACGCACGCGCGCAGGAGGCGCGCGCCGAGCACCATGCTGCGGGCCGGTGCCAATCCCGCCGTCTCGAACTGCCGGTAGAGCGTGCGCGCCGTGACGCCGGCCACCCGCGCGAGGTCGGGCACGGCGAGGAACGCCTGCGGCTCGTCGAAGAGCTGTAACACCCCCGTGCGAACCGACCGGGTGAGCTTCGCGAGTTCCGGCTGGAGCAACCGGAGCACGCGCGGCGTCATGGCGTCGGTCGGGCGCGAGCGCAGCGTCTCGAGCAAGCGCTGCGGCGAGTCGTCCACGCGGTGCAGGATGACGCGTGCGATCCCGTGCGGAGCCAGCTCGGCGATCGCGCGCATGGCCGCCGCCGACATCGACGTGTACGGGATAACCGGCAGCGACGGGAATGCCCGACGGAAGACGATGATCTCGGCTACGGTCAGCATCGCGGACATCGAGGGGTCGAGCAGGACCGCATCGATCGAGGCGCGCCGCGCCACTTCGGTCATTTCGCCCGACGATGCGACCGCTGTCACCCGATGCGTCGGTTCGATCACCGAGCGCAGATGCGTGAGTTGCGGCGGGGGCAAAACGGCCAGAATGTGCAATCGAATGGGCGCAGAATGTCAGGAATCTGCACCATTCTGTCACAATTGGCGTATTTCGGACAGGGGTGTCGATAAGGACATTGTAAGGAACAACCTCGCGCTCTCCCCCTCCTGAGGCACTACCCATGCGCCGCATTGCCCTTGCCGTGATCGCCCTGGCCACAATCTCGATGGCCGCTTGCGTCTCCCCCACCGGTCCGAGCCGCGCCGACGGCGTCACCGAGAGCAACGGCCACTGAGTCTGGCGCGTGCCGAACGCGCGAGGTGGGCTACCGGCCACTGGGCAGGTTCTCGCGCATGGCACGCACCCGGTCTGCCAGCGGTTCCAAGGCACTCGGCACCGGCGTCTCCTGGCACGCATGCGGGGCGTCGGCTGAACTTCGGAGGGCCGTCAACGCGGCTTCCACCTCGACCACCAACTTCTTCAGATGGTGGTCGTGTGCGTGCCGGAGGGCGCGCTCATAACTCTCCTCCGCAAGATGGGGGCGCTCAAAGGCGCGGTAGCCATGTCCCTCGTACAGCGCGAAATAGCCGGCCGCCGTGGGACTGAGTGGCTCCGACGCCAGCTCCCGCCGGTACGACTCGAAGCTCAACTCGTTGCGGTCGAGCACGGCGATCTCCAGCAGGTTGACCACCGCGAGCCACCGCGTATTGCGCGTCTGCGCCGTCACGGCGAGCACGAGCAGAGCGTCGCGCGCCACGCTGCGGGCGCCCACGTCGATGCTCGTGCCGGCGATGGCCAGCAGCAGCCGCTCGCGCCCGATGTCGGACGGCGCGCCCTCGAGCGCACGGTAGTAGTACTGCAGCGCGGTCAGGTTGTCACCGCGCACGCGCGCCACCTCGCCGCGGCCGTGCAGCGCCTCGCTGTACACCGGACCGCCCAGGGGCGCGGCCAGGGCGACGGTCTCGGCGATGATGCTCTCGGCCAGTTCGGGCTGATGGCGATCAATGGCGATGTTGGCGCTCGCCATGCGAAGACGCAGCAGGCGGCCGGCATCTCCCAGCCGGGCGGCGAACTCGCGGCCGCGCTCGATCGCGTACTCGGCGTCGGTGAACTCCGACCGCATGCGGGCGACGTAGGCCCGCCGCATCCACGCATCGGTGACGAGTTCCAAGTCATCGTCGGGCGGCACGAACTCGGTGACAGCGCGATAGACATCCTCGGCCAGCGCCCAGGCCGCGTTGTTTTCGAGCGACCGCGCCCACGCAAAGA
>JANLSF010000760.1:0-1535 GCA_031362285.1 Gemmatimonadota bacterium
GGCTTCGCCTGCTTCGGCAGGAAGAGCACCGCGACCATGCGCGCGCCACCACCGACGGCCGCGAACGACACATCCTCGCGCGTCCACTCGGGCCCGGTCGTGTCGCGCGACTCCACCTTCGCGTCGAGCGGAACCCGGTCGTAGTCGTACATCGCCAGCAGGCCGCGGAAGGTTGCGTCGTCCACCGGCTTCAGCTCGCTCACCGCGCGTGTAACGCGTGGCATGGGCGCCTCGGCGCGCGCGAGGTCCTTGCCCTCGCCCAGGCGGCGAACGAGCCGGATGCCGTTGATCGCCGAGCGGTCGAACTCGGGCTGCGTGTAGACCTCGTTGAAGAGATACGCCGGGTCGGTCCAGCCGCCGCCGAGGATGTAGCGACTGCCCGCCTCGCGCGCGTTGACTGTCCATTCGCGGACGTTGCCCGCCATGTCGAACACGCCACGCGGGCTCACCCCCAACGGGTCACCGCCACGTACCGGGCTGGTGGCCTCGTAGCGGCCGTGCGGCACCACCCAGCGCGCCGCCTCGGGGATGGCCGCGGCGTTCCACTCGAACACGGTGGGCAGCGCCTTGCCGGCGAAGCGCGCATACGCGCGGGCTTCGTACCAGCTGACCCCGCCCACCGGCAGGTCTCCGCCATCGGCGGGGGGCGCGCCGCCTTCCCACGACGCGGGGCCGGGGCGCCCAGTCTTGTCCGTGAAGAGCGCCATCGCCGCGTCCCACGCGAGGGGCCGACCGTCGCGCACGATGGTCGAGTCCCAGTACGCGCGGTTCCCGTAGCCGCCCGCATCCACGAAGGCCTTGTATTGGCGATTCGTGACCTCGAGCCGGTCCATCAGGAAGTCGGCGAGGTCGAACGTCTCCGACCGGGGGAGGCCGTACATCGTGGCGGTCAGCCGGCTGCCCCGCAGCAGCACCATGTCGGTATCGGGGTCGGCCAGGCGCCGCAGCGGGATGTTGCTCGGGATGGGAACGTAGCTGCCGCCGAGAAGCGCCCCCATGACGGTCACCGTGCGATAGCCGGGCTTCGCGTACCGGTAGAACCAGGCGTTCCGCGGAATGCGCGTGGGCGCCGTGGGGGTGGTGCCCACCGGCAGCCACCGCGTGGTGTCCGACACCGACGCGCGCGTGACGGTGGCGCCGGCGGGCTCACTCAGGAAGGTCTGCGTCTGGGCGATGTCGAACCAGAGCGCGCTGACGAGCGAGTCGCCCGGGGCGCGTTGCTCGGCTTCGATCGCGAGCGCGAAGGCGGAATCGAGCTGGCCGGCCTCGAACAGGCGCTTGATACCGGGGACGGCGGTCTCGTGCACCCAGCGCGCGCGGCGATCGCGCAGGAGCACCACCGAGACCACGGCCAGCGCGGCGAGCGCCGCCGCTCCCACCCAGATGGCGCGACGACTTCGTGTGCGCTCCCCTGCCGCCGGCGCAGACGCCACCGATCGCAACGCCGCCACCAGCGCGTCGGCCGTTTGCGGGCGCGACGCCGGATCGCGCTCGAGGCAGCGCGCGACCAACTGCACCAACGCGGCCGGCGCGCC
>JANLSF010000791.1:0-2725 GCA_031362285.1 Gemmatimonadota bacterium
GCTGCTGCCGCACGTTCCAGAAGAACTGCACGCCCGGGCCCTGCGGATCGCTCCCCTTGAGCATGGCCACCAGCAGCCCGGCCTCGGCCTCGAGCACCGTGTTCAACTGGCGCTCGCGCTGTGCCTCGGCGGCCGTGGCCACGGTGAGGTCATCACGCGTGCGCTGGAGCTGGACGCCGAGCACCGCAATCCCGGTGAGCGACGCTGCGAGGGCGGCGCCGACGAGCCAACTCGACGGCCGACCCCGGCGCCGAGCGTCGGCAACGCGCGCGTTCGCCGCGGGGCTTCCGCCGCTCTTGACCGCGCGCGCGCGCTCCAGCCACGCGTCGCGCAGGCTCGCCCGTGGAGCCATGGGCGCTTCGGCACGCAGGATCGTTCCCATCGTCTCGCGCATGGCGAGCACCTCGGCGGCCAGTCCGGCATCGCCGGGCAGCGCCGCCTCGACGGCGGCCATCTCCTCGGAGGAGAGGGCACCAAGGGCATAGCCGCTCGAGAGCTCGAGCAACTGTTCTCGCGTGAAGGGGCTCACGAGACCGCCTCCGGCGCCAACGGGCGCAACATGTCGCGCAACTTGAGCATCCCCATGCGAATGCGTGTCTTCACGGTTCCCAGCGGCTCGCCAAGCTTCTCGGCCACTTCGCTGTGCGAGAGGCCATCGTAGAAGGCGAGTTCCACCGCTTCCCGCTGCGCGGCGGGCAACGCGGCCATCGCCTGGGACACGAGCCGGCGGGCGTCGGACGCCTCGGCAGCCTCGGTCGGGGAGGCGCCTTCGTCGGCGGCCTCGAGCAGGGCGCCGCCGGGCTGGTCCTCGATGTGCACGATGCGGCGCGACCGGCGCTGGTCCATGCGCATGCGGTCGAAGGCACGGCTGCGCGCAATCACCGCGAGCCAGGCCTCGAGCGAGCCGCGCGAGCGCTCATAGCGCTGCGCCTGTCGCCACGCCTGTTCCAGCGTCTCGAGCACCACGTCCTCGGCATCAGCCCGCGAGCGGGTCACGCGAAAGGCCACCGCCATGAGCATCGGCGCAAAGCGGTCGAACATGATCGCGGCGGCCCGCTCATCTCCCCCCGCCAGCGCCGCGATCAGCGCCGCGTCGCGGTCTCCACCCGGTGGCGTCGCCGAGGTCTGCAACTGCAGCATCGGAGGCGCGTCACCACGGCCGCGCCCTGGTGGGGGCGGCGAGGCCGCGAAGGCGGCAAAGGGAAGGCGGAGGGCGAAGGAGTCCACGGCAGGCTTGAAGTTGGCGAAGGTGCCACCCGTACGTCAGTCGTCCCCCGACTGGATGTCCCCGGGCGCGATCTGCTGGCGCGCCCGTGCGCCGAGGGCAGATTTCCCGACATGAGCCCCTCGGTTCCCTCCCCGGCGCACCTCCCCCGCACCTGCGTCATCGGCGCGGGGCCGAGCGGCATTGCCGCGGCCAAGAACTGCCTCGTCGCGGGCCTTCCGGTGGTGGTCTACGAGAAGAACGACCGGGTCGGGGGCAACTGGGTGTTCAACGCGGCGACGGGGCATTCGAGCGTCCACGAGAACACGCACATCATCAGCTCGAAGGCGTGGTCGGAGTATGAGGACTTCCCCATGCCCGACGACTACCCCGACTACCCGAGCCATCGCCAGTTGCAGGCGTACTTCGACGCGTACGCGCGGCACTTCGGCGTGCTCGACCACGTGCGGTTCCGCCACGTGGTGGAACAGGTGCGGCCGATCGACGGCGACCGATGGGAGGTGCGCGTGCGCGACCCGCAGGGTGTCGTCGCCACGGAAACGTTCGACGCGCTCATGGTCGCCAACGGGCATCACTGGGACCCGAAGATGCCCGAGTACCCGGGCCACTTCGACGGGCGCCTGATGCACTCGCACGACTTCAAGGGGGTCGACGAATCCTGGCGCGGGAAGCGCGTCCTCGTGATCGGCGGCGGGAACTCGGCCTGCGACGTCGCGGTGGAGGCGGCCCGCGTCGCCGAGGCGGTGGCGCTTTCGATGCGGAGCCCGCAGTGGTTCTTCCCCAAGTTCCTCTTCGGGCAACCGGTGGACGTGTTCGCGGCCGGGTCGGCGTGGGTGCCGACGCCCATCCGACAGGTGGCGTTCCGGTGGATCCTGCGACTCCTGCAGGGACCCTACAGCCGGTACGGGCTGCCCGAGAACCCGCGGCCGCCCCTCACGCAGCACCCGACGCTCAACTCCGACCTGCTGGACTTCATCCGCCATGGGCGCGTGACGCCCCGCCCCGGGATCGCCCGCCTCGATGGGCACGACGTGGTGTTCACCGACGGCCGGCGCGAGGCGTACGACATCATCTGCGCCTGCACCGGCTTCTGGACCACCTTCCCGTTCTTCGACGAGGCGTTCGTCGACTTCAAGCGGCTCGAGAAGATTCCGCTCTACCGGAAGATGCTGCACCCCCGGCATCCGACCCTGTACTTCATCGGACTGTTCCAGCCGCTCGGCTGCATCTGGCCACTGGCCGACTACCAGGCCCGCCTCGCGGCGCTCGAACTCGTGGGGCGGTACCAGCGCCCGGGCAATCTCGACGCGGCGATTGCCCACGAGATCGCGCATCCGCACTTCGACTTCGATGGGGGCCAACGACACGCGGTCGAAGTGGACATGCACGCGTTCCGCTCCGAACTCGCCGCCGAGCTCAAGCGGGCGGGAGAGGAGATCGGCGAGCCGCCCGCCGGTCGGAAGGGGCGCCACAAGCAGACGCCGGTGCCCGCGCGCGCCG
>JANLSF010000798.1:0-1683 GCA_031362285.1 Gemmatimonadota bacterium
GACGGTGGCCGAGCTGGCGACGCTGCCACCGCCGGAGGAACGCACGCAGGCCCGGCGTCGCTCCGCGCCGTACGAGCTGCAGACGTTCACCGTGCGGGCACGCATCCGACAGATCCGCACCGAGCCCGACGGCGACTGGCACCTGATCCTCGAGGAGGCGGACGGATCGGGGGCCACGCTCGTGGCGGAGGTGCCCGATTCGGCGTGCGCCGAGGGGTCGCCGTGGGCGACGGCGTACGCTGAGGTGCGGCGGGCCCTGCGTGGCATCCCCCCGCGCGCCGTGGTGGACGTGACCGGTGTGGGCTTCTTCGACACCTGGCACAACCAGCGCGGGATGGCCCCCAACAACTTCGAGCTGCACCCCGTGCTGGCCATCAAGCCGGTGGCTACGGCACCACCTTCGGCACCGGCTTCGACTCCCGCGTCGTCGGATAGGTGATCCCCAGCTGCTCCATGTACGACCCGTACTTCTTCGGGTCGTAGTAGAACGGCCGCATCAGTTCGCGGTACTTCGCCATGATCTCCGCATTCAGGAAGATCGACGGCTCGTCGGTGTCGGCCAGCAGCGACGAGTACTTCTTCGTCTTCGTCTGCACGTTGTCGAAGTAGTCGTGGGCGTCGGCCACGAGCTTCGGGCTCAGCAGGATGTCGAGCAGCGAGAGCGCCTGCACCTTGGCCCCCGCCACCGCACCCTTGTGCGCGAGCGGCGTTGCCATGCTGATGCCGTCGGCCCAGTTGTGCCCCGGCGTGCCCGGAATGTTCGACGGGAAGCTCAGGGTGATGTTCGGCACGTTCCACGACACGTCACCGATGTCGTCGGAGCCCATCCCACCCTGCATCGCCGCGAGCTCCTCCGGCGTCTTCTGCGGCGTCGGCTTGGTGCGGAGCCCCGAGTCGGGCTGCCCCATCTCCTTCTGCACCGCCCGGGCGAACCGCTGGTCCTTCTCGTCCCACTGCGGCATCCCGACCTTCTTGATGTTCTCGTACATGGCCTGCGCGATCGGCTTGTTCTGGTGGATGTCCCACGCCGTGCCGAAGATGCGCGCCCCCTCGAACTTGGTGTCGGTCATCATCGCCGCGCCCTCGGCCATCCGCTTGGCGGTCTCGAAGTTCGCCTTCACGAGCGCCGCATCCCGCTCGCGGAAGTAGAACCAGATGCTCGCCGTGCTCGGCACCACGTTGGGCTGGTCGCCGCCGTCGCGGATCACGTAGTGCGACCGCTGCTGCAACGGCAGGTGCTCGCGTTTGTATTCCCACCCGGTGGCCAGCAGCATCACCGCGTCGAGCGCGCTCTTGCCGCGCCACGGCGCGCCGGCCGCGTGCGCGCTCTGCCCCTTGAACCGGAATTCGGCGCTGATGAGCGCCAGTGACGGCTCGGCGCCGTAGCCCACGTACAGGTCGTCGCCCACGTGCGTGAACAGGTTCACGTCAACGTCCTTGAACAGCCCCGCGCGCACGAAGAACGCCTTCGTCCCCAGCTGCTCCTCGGCCACGCCGGGCCAGATCAGCAGCGTGCCCGGGATCTTCTCGCGCGTCATGATTTCCTTGACCACGAGCGCGGCGGCGATGTTCACCGCCTGGCCGGAGTTGTGCCCCTCGCCGTGCCCCGGCGCGCCGCCCACGATCGTGTCGCGGTAGGCCACCCCCGGCTTCTGGTTCGACTTCGGGATGCCGTCGATGTCG
>JANLSF010000808.1:0-1959 GCA_031362285.1 Gemmatimonadota bacterium
GGCACGTGCTTGAGCGCCCAGTTCATGCCTGTGTGCCCCAACAGCATGGGGCCGGCCGCGAGCGCGGCAAAGATCGCCAGCTCCCGTGGCGGCTGGGGGACCAGGGCGACGGAGGATCCGACGCTGGCCAGGACGAGGGTCACGAAGCACGCGCCGTAGACGGCGGCAACATAGGGCCAGAGGTCGAGCTTCTGCCGAAGCCGACGCCCGACGAGGTAGTAGAGGGCTCCGCCCACGGCGCTGACGAGGGCGAGTCCGTCGCCCAGCAACGCCCGTGTCGACAGCCCGGCGCCGTTGCCCTGGCCGAAGACATCGGCCAGTCCGACGAACAGCGCCCCCACGAGGGCGATGATCACCCCGGTCCACTGCCGACGGGTCGGCGCCTCGTGCAGCCAGCGCGCCGAGAGGGCGGCCACGATCACCGGCTGCGTGTTGACGAGCACGACGCTGGCCGCGATGGTCGTCAGGCGCAGGCTCAAAGTCCAGAACCAGAAGTGGATGGCGAGCGCGACGCCCGCGCCGACCGCGAGGAGCCGGTCGTTCCGCGACAACCCGACGAGCTGGCGCCACGTGCCGGTGAACGCGAGCGGCACGCCGATGATCACGAGGGCAAAGGCGAGCCGCCACGTGGAGATCGCCAGTGGCGCCGCCTCCGAGAGCCGGATGATGGGCGCCGCGAAGGAGATGC
The DNA here is from genome assembly GCA_031362285.1 of Gemmatimonadota bacterium. Taxonomy (GTDB): domain Bacteria; phylum Gemmatimonadota; class Gemmatimonadetes; order Gemmatimonadales; family Gemmatimonadaceae; genus JACPPC01. Next base: position 689 of record JANLSF010000808.1, read on the forward strand.
CGATCAGGGCAAACGAGAGCACGAGGGGAGCGCGACGGTCGGTGGTCATGGCCGAGGGAGCGTACGGGCCGGATGCGGCGGATGACAGGGGGGCGCGGAACGGCTAGACTCTGTCCGCATGCCTGAGCAGCTCTCGCGCGATCGTCTCGAGGTCCTCGTGGCCGCCGCCCACGGTCGCCGCATTGCCATCATCGGCGATGCGATGCTCGACGTGTACCTCAAGGGCGACGTGGAGCGGATCTCGCCCGAGGCGCCCGTGCCCGTGGTGCGCGTGCGGGACCGCCGCGAGGCGCTGGGGGGCGCGGCCAACGTGGCCCAGAACGTGCTCGCCCTGGGCGCCGCGTGCGAGCTGGTGGCCGCGGTCGGCGATGACCTGACCGGTCGCCACCTGCGCGCGGAGCTCGGCCGACGCGGGGCCGATGCACGCGGGCTGGTGACCATCGCCCGCGCGACAACGACCAAGACCCGCGTGCTGGCGCGCTCGCAACAGCTGCTGCGCTTCGACGAGGAGGACGACCGCGACCTGGCCGGCGCTGAGGCCGAGCAGTTGCTGGCCGCCGTGCGGCGAGCGGCGCAGGACGCCGACGCGCTCGTGTTCGAGGACTACAACAAGGGGGTGCTGGTGCCGGCGGTCATCGAGGCCGGCATCGCGGTCGCTCGGCAGCGGAAGATCCCCGTGATCGTGGATCCCAAGTACCGCCACTTCTTTGCCTATCAGGGCGCCACGGTGTTCAAGCCGAACCGGCGCGAACTGGAGGCCGCCTTGGGAGCGGCCGTGGACCTCGAGCACCCCGAGGCGTTGCCGGCCGTGGTGGAGCGCGTGGGGGCCGAGCACGTGCTGCTGACGCTGGGAGAGCGCGGGATGGCGCTGGTGGGGCGTGACGGGTCGGTGCTGCGGGTGCCGACGACGGCCCGCGAGGTCTATGACGTGGTGGGCGCCGGCGACACCGTGACGGCGTGGCTCGCGGCGATGCTCGCGGCGGGGGCGACCGTGCGCGAGGCGGCGGTGATCGCGAACTTCGCGGCGGGGGTGCAGGTGGGGAAGCTGGGGGCGGCCACGGTGAGCCCGGAGGAAGTGCTCGACGCACAGGCCCGGTTGATGGCGAACCCTCCGTCGCGGGCCTAGTTTGCACCCGGTGCGGGCCGATAGCTCAGCTGGTTAGAGCAGCGGACTCATAATCCGTCGGTCGCAGGTTCAAATCCTGCAGGGCCCATGCAGGTGAACGGTGAGCGGTCAGAATTGCGCGTCGAAGAGGCGCAGGCGCGCGCCC
>JANLSF010000574.1:0-1848 GCA_031362285.1 Gemmatimonadota bacterium
TTCAGGTCGCCGGCCACCAGCTCCACGCCGAGAGCCGCGAGCGCCTTGGCCGCGTCGGACGCAGGGTTGCGCGTCAGGGCCTTGAGGCGGAATCCCTGGCCGGCGAGGGGCACGGCGAGAAGGCGCCCGGACGGAGGTCGACGGTCGAGGAAACTATTTCAGTAGTGAACTAGTTAGCGTGCATCAGCGTCGGCGCCGCCGTCGGACGCCGTACGCCACCCTTCTCACCACGGACCCGCCCCATGCCCAACGAGTCGCGCACCATCCTGATCACCGGCGCCACCGGCAAGCAGGGGGGCGCGCTCGTGCGCCACCTCGTGGGCAAGGGGTTCCACCTCAAGGCCTTGACGCGCAACCCTGCGTCCGACGCGGCCAAGGCGCTCGCGGCTCTCGGCGTGGAGCTGGTGGCCGGCGACCTGAACGACGCGACCTCGCTCAAGGCCGCGCTCACGGGCGCGTGGGGCGCCTTTGCGGTGCAGAACACCTGGGAAGCCGGCGTTGACGGGGAGGAGGCTCAGGGGAAGCGATTCGCCATCGCCGCGCGCGAAGCCGGGGTGCAGCACTTCGTCTACACCTCCGTGGGATCCGCCAACCGCAAGACCGGGGTCCCGCACTTCGACAACAAGAGCCGCATCGAGGACACCGTCCGCAGCCTCGGCTTCCCGTCACACGTGATCCTGCGCCCGGTGTTCTTCATGGAGAACCTGGTGTCGCCCGGGTTCCTCAATGGCGACCTGCTGGTCACGGCCATGAAGCCCGGCACCAAGCTGCAGATGATCGCGAGCGACGACATCGGCCGCGTGGCGGCGCAGGCGTTCATCCGTTCCACCGACTTCGCGGGCAGGGAGATCGACCTCGCCGGTGATGCCGCCACGATGGCGGAATCGGCCGTGGTGCTCAGCCGGACGCTCGGCCGCCCGATCACCTTCCTTGAGATCCCGGTGGCGGAGGTCCGCAAGAACAGCGAAGATCTCGCGCTGATGCTCGAGTGGTTCGAGTCCACCGGCTACAGCGCCGACATTCCGGCGGTGGAGCGCGCCTTCAACCTGCGGATGACCACGCTCGCCGAGTGGGCGAGCACGCAACGCTGAGCGCTCGACCGGGGGGGGCGCGCCGGCACATTGTCGTTGATGGTCATGCGGCTGATCCCAGGCACGACGACGAGCTCGGCCCCCGGCCCTCGTGCTACGGCCGCGGCGTGCCGGACGCCTTGCGCGCCTCTTCGATCACGTATGCCTGGATCATCCGCACCTGGTCGCTGGTGATGTCGTTGGCGAACGACGGCATGCCAAGCACCTTGCGCGCCCCGCCCCGCACGATGGCCTCGAACGTCGTGTGCACCGCGGCGGTCGTGCGGCGAAGGTCCGGGATCGCGCCGCTCTTCACCAGATTCAGGTTGGGGTTGTGGCAGCGAGTGCAGTAGAGGTTGTACAGCCCCTCTCCTTCCACGCGCTCGGCGCTTGACGCTGCGACGATCGTGGACGGCGCAGGGAACGGCGTGAGAACGCGCTCATCCCGCGGCAGCGAGTCCCGTCCGTCCAGCGCGAACACCAACAGCCGTCCCGGACCGGTGCGGGCCTTGGTGTCGGAAAAGAGCAACGGGGGCGCCGCCAACACGGCCACGTACTGGACGCCGTCAACCGCATAGGTCATCGGCGCGGCCGCGATGCCCACGTGCGCATCGAACTGCCAGAGCGGCTTGCCATCGGTGGCGCGGTACGCCGCAAACTGGCCATCCGCTCGCCCTTGGAAAACGAGATTCCCAGCCGTGGTCAGCGTGCCGCCGCTCCGCACGACCGGGAACTCCATGCGCCACGCCTCTTTCCGTGCCACCGGATCCCACGCCAC
>JANLSF010000841.1:0-5366 GCA_031362285.1 Gemmatimonadota bacterium
CGCGCGGCTGCCGAACGTTGCATGCACCAGACAGCCGAGCTAAGGTAGGCACACGCTGCATACCTGCGCGCGTCGATGCGGAAACCGGGAGGAGGCACGCGATGAACATCCTGTTGTGGGTCCTGCAGATCCTCGGCGCGCTGCTGTACGGAGCGTCGGGCGTCATGAAGGTCTTTATGTTCGACAAGGTGAGCGCCGATGTCCCGTCCTTTGGTGCGTTGCCGCGGCAAGCCTGGATGGCCCTCGGCATCGTCGAACTCGTCTGCACGGTCGGGCAGATCGTCCCCTCCGCCTTCCACTGGCAGCCAAAGCTCACGGTGGTGGCCGCCGCGGTCCTGGCGATCGAAAGCCTCGTGTTCGTTTGGGTGCACGTCCAGTACCGCGAGATCCCGTCCATCATCATGAGCGCGGTGCTGGGCCTCCTCATGGCGTTCATCGCGTATGGCCGCTGGTTCCTGAAGCCGATCGTCTGACCGGCAGGCTTCGATGCACGACGCGCGTGGCCCCAAGAACGGAAACGTGGCACACCCTGAGTCGCGCGTGACGATCCACATGGCGGCGAGCCTCGACGGCTTCATTGCCCGGCGCGACGGGCGCGTGGATTGGCTCGAAACCGCGGACGAGTTCGCCGGGGGGGACACCATGGACCCGGCCTCCGTCGCGTCGTTCCTCGCGACCATCGACTGCTACGTCATGGGATCGCACACGTACGAGACCGCGCTGCGATTCGAAGCCCAGGGGTTGGGGTGGGTGTACGGCGACACGCCCACCTTCGTCCTCACGACGCGGGACCTGCCCCGGACGCGCGACACCGTGAGCTTCCACTCCGGCGATCTCGCGCGGTTCGTGAACGAGCGCCTCCGACATGCCTTCCGCAACATCTGGTTTGCAGGTGGCGGCATGGTCGCCGCCGAATGCCTCCGCCTCGGGCTCGCCGACGAGGTGCGCTACTCGGTCCTCCCGATCCTGATCGGCGACGGAGTCCGCTTTTTCGAGGGACTCGACCGTGACATCGCGCTGCACCTGACGGAGGTGAAGGGGTACACGAGCGGCATGGTGGCGCTCCGGTACGAAGTGCGTGGGCGGTGAACGGCCTGCGGCCGTGGCAGGACCCGCCGGGTGCCGGCGCGGACTGGCGGCGATTGCAACTTCCGGCGTAATTGGCAGACACAGACATCCTCGCACCGCACACGCGCACCGGAGGTCCCATGCGGCGAGTCACCGGCATCGGCGGCATCTTCTTCAAGGCCAAGGACCCTGAAGCGCTGTGGGCCTGGTACAAGGCGCACCTGGGCATCGACGTCCAGGCATGGGGCGGCGCGTCGTTCGACTGGACTGACGCCGAGGGCAAGCCGGTTGGCGGCACCACGGCCTGGCTGATCGAGCCGCAGGCGAACGATCACTATGCGCCAAGCGGTGCGTCGTTCATGGTCAACTACCGCGTGGAAGACCTCCATGCCCTGGTCGAGGCGTTGAAGGCCGAAGGCTGCAACGTGCTCGACAAGATCGACGACTCCGAATACGGGACGTTCGGCTGGGTCATCGACCCCGAGGGGAACAAGGTCGAGCTCTGGCAGCCGCCGCCGGGGCAGTGAACGTCATGGCAGGAGCTTCGATGACCAGGCTCACCGTACGCATCGGCTCGCTGTCGTTCACCGCGACGCTCGAGGTCGTGTGCGCGCCACGCACCGCAGCCGCGTTCCTGACGCGCCTCCCGTTCGAAGGGCAGCTGATCCAGGCGCGCTGGAGCGGCGAGGCGGGATGGGTGCCGCTGGCCGACTACGACCTCGGGGTCGAGTACGAGAACGCGACGAGCCACCCGGCACCCGGACAGGTCCTCTGGCACCCGAGCGGGATGAGCGAGGCGGAGCTGCTCGTGCCCTATGGCAGCGCCTGCTTCTCCAGCCGCGTCGGGCAGCTGGCGGGCAACCATTTCCTGACCATTCAGGATCCACATGGAGACCTCGCCGAGGTTGGGCGGAGACTGCTTCGGGATGGTGCACAGTCCATCTCCTTCCAGCTGGAGGAATGATCGAAAGAGCAGGTCACGCCGGCACGCGGGCCACGTATCGCCCCGCGGAGTGCGTATCGTCATCCTGTTGGTCCGTAGCTGGACATCGGCCCTCGACCGGCCACGACACGGAGGAGTGCATCACCAAGACTCTGTGGGTCACGATGACGGTCCTCGCCCTCGCCATCGCCGCCTACGCGTTGGCGCTGCTGCTGATCCCCGGGCTTGGACCTCCGTTCATCGCCCAGCGCCGCGTACTCATGCCGGTCGCGCTCGGCGCCCATCTGGTGGGCGGGCTCACCGCGCTCGCCGTCGGTCCCTGGCAGATGAACAGCCGGCTCCGGGCCGTCGCGCTCGGTCGGCATCGCTGGATGGGGCGCGTCTACGTGATCGCCGTGCTGGTCGGGGGACTCGGCGCGCTGGGGCTCGCGCCCATCTCCGAGGGGGGATTCGTCGCCCATGTCGGCTTCGGCATGCTCGCGGTGGTGTGGCTGACGGCGACGCTCCAGGCCTACCGGCGCATTCGGGCCGGTGATCAGGCGGGACATCGCGAGTGGATGATTCGCAGCTTCGCGCTGACCCTCGCCGCCGTCATGCTGCGCTTGTACCTGCCACTCAGCGGCATCGTCGGGATCCCCTTCGCCGACGCCTATCAGGCCGTGGCGTGGGCCTGCTGGGTGCCGAACCTGATTGTGGCCGAGTGGCTGGTGCTGCGGCGCTCACGCGCCGAGTCGAGGACGCAGCCGCTCATCAGCGGATGGCAACGCCCGCGCGCTTGAGGTCCGCCTCGGCGGCGATGGCGCCGAACCCGGCCCACGTGCCCGCGCGCGAGCGGCGCCACGCAGCGATGGCGGCTTCACGGCGGCCGTTCACCAGGTGCCAGACGCCGATGCCGGAGTTGAGCGTCGCTTCCTCGAGCGGATTGGCGACGTCGGGTTCCTTGCCCACGAGGGAATCCACCGGAAGGTCGCCCTTGAAGAGGAGGAGCAGTCGGAGGTAGGCGGTGCTGTGGTCGACGGGCGTCGCGCGCGAGAAGTCGGCGAGCAGGCGCGCGGCGTCCGCATCCCGCCCGAGGCGCCTGAGCGTCATGACATGCCAGTACGCGTTCGCGACGCGCGTGTCGAGCGTCGCGGACTTGTCGATGGACTCGCGCTGGATCGCGGCGGCGGCATCGAAGTGACCGAGGAGGTAGTGCGCGAGCGCGAGTTGATAGCGCGTGCCGGCCTGGATGGACGACGTCTCTTCCGGCTCATCCCACTCGGCGCGTCCGGCGAGCATGGCGCGCGCCTTCTCGAGGTCGGTGACGGCGCCCGTGAAGTTTCGCACGCTGACGTACCGATAGCCGCGAAAGCGCGGAAAGCGTGGATCGGCGGGGAACCGGACGATGCCCTCGCTCCATGTGGCGATCGCCTCCTGGAAGCGGCCGAGTGCCGCGAGACGCCGCCCGACCCAGACGAGGGCAAGCGCGGAGTCCGGGTGTGCGGCCCACACGGCGCGTGCCTCGGCGAGGGCGCCCTCGAGCTTGGGGCGCTCCGCCGGCGCGATGGGCACCGCGAAGAGCGGCTCGTCGTAGAGCGAGACCGCCTCCGTGCCGGCGGGGAGCGGGGTGACGTTGCCCGAAACGGACTGGCGGGTGACGCAGCCGGACGCGCTCACGGCGGCGACGAGCAGGGCGGCGAGGTGGGATGGGCGCATGGTCGGAAGGTAGGGCGGCGACGGCCACCCTGGTTGTCTGATCAGGGGCGGGCGGGCGCCGGCGCCGCCTTGAGTGCCGGATCGAGCCCTCCGGCGATCCCGTGCGCGAAGATCCCCGGATTCGCCTCACCGAGGTTCATCATGACGATGACGGTGAGTCCGTCGGCCACGTAGCGCGCGATGTAGGTCTTGAAACCCTGCCAGGCACCGCCATGCTCGACGATGCGGTGCCCGTTCACGTTGCCGAGCGACCAGCCGAAGCCGTAAGGGTGCGTGGTGCCGTCATTGAGCCGGATCGGCGTCCACATCTGCGCGAGGCTCGCCTGGGGCAGCACGCGGTCGCCGTAGAGCGCGGCATCCCACTTCGCGAGGTCGCGCACCGTGAGGTACAGGCTGCCATCGGCGGTGGTGTTGAACTTCCGGGACACCCACCTCTGGTTGACGATCGCGCCGGCGCTCAGCTCATATCCGGCCGAGCGGTTGGGCACGATGGCCGGTTCGGTGATGATCATGGCGGTGGACATGCCGAGCGGGACGAACATCCGCTCGCCGAGCAGGTCGCCGTAGAAGCGCCCGGTCACCTTCTCGACCACGAAGCCGAGCATGATGTAGCCCGGGTTGCTGTAGCGCCACTTGCTCCCCGGCGCGAAGTCGAGCGGCTGCTCGCCGATGATCCGCGCGACCGTGCTGTCGGCGTACTCTCGTTGGAGGTCCACCTTTCCGTAGAACGATTCGGAGATTCCCGAGGTGTGCGAGAGCATCTGGCGGATGGTGATCTCGCGCCAGGCGGCGGGGCCGTTGGGGAAGAACCTGGCGAGACGATCGTCGAGGCTCAGCTTCCCTTCACCCACGAGCTGCATCACGAGGGTCGCGGTGAACTGCTTGCCGACCGAACCCGACTGGAACATGGTTGCCGAGGTGACCGGCACGTTGTGTTCAAGGTTGGCGCTGCCGTAGCCCGAAGCGCGGACGAGCACGCCGTTCCGGACGACGGCCAAGGCGAGCCCCGGGACGCGCTGCTTGACCATCTCGTCGCGGACGAAGGCGTCAACCGCGGCCCAGTCGGTGGGGGTGGCGAGGGGCGCACCGGCCTGCGCTCGAGCGGGTTCCGCGAGTGAGGCAAGCAGGAGGAGGAGAGCGATGGCGCGGGCAAGCGTGGAACGCATGGGCAGCGGCGTCCTGAAGGGGGCCCGCAATGATGGCCTTGACGGCTCGGAAAGTCCATTGACCTCGCCTCGCCTTGGGGCACGTCCTAACTTGCCGCGGGCAAACGGCTCACGCCTCATGAAGGAGCACCATGAACCGAACGTGGCTGTGTGGTGCAGCGGCCGCCCTGATCGCGTTGCCAGCCCATGTGCCGGCGAGGGTATCGGCGTGCGAGGGGTGCGGAGGACCATCACGCGCGGTCGTGGACGACATCGTGATCGCGCGTGGTCGTGTCATGGACCCCGCGTCGGGCCTCGACGCCGTGCGCTACATCGGCATCACCGGCGGGAGGATTCGCGAGGTCAGCGTGCGCCCGCTGCAGGGTCGCGAGACGCTCGACGCGCGCGGCCTGGTGGTCGCCCCGGGGTTCATCGACCTGCACCAGCACGCGCAGGATGAGGCGGCGTACCGGGTGGAAGCGCTGGATGGAACGACGACCGCGCTGGAGCTGGAG
>JANLSF010000884.1:0-2248 GCA_031362285.1 Gemmatimonadota bacterium
CTCCTTCGAGGAGTCCATCGAGTGCGGCCTGCTCGCGTACGGCCCCGATGCCTGCCCGGGTTCCGCGTCGGCCGTCCGCGAGTCGGCACCGCCATTCGGGGGCTCCCCGCCAGGCGGTTATCTCAAACGGAATCCCAGCACGTACCATTCCGACATCTGCTTGCTGCCAGATGACGTGGTCGATTTCGTGCTCGCCACGCAGCCTAGGGAATGGGACAAGCTCAAGCAGCACCACGGTGCCGCGGTGCGGGACCAGTTTCTCAAGCGACTCGCCGCCGAGCTTGAACGGCGCGGGGCGCTCGACGTGCTCCGCAACGGGCTCAAGGACTCGGGATGCAAGTTCCGGCTCGCCTACTTCCGACCCGCCTCCGCGCTCAACGAGGAAACCCGCCGTCTGCACGCGGCCAACATCTTCGCCGTCGTCAGACAGGCATACTATCGTCCATCTGCGGTGGGCAAGCTGGACGGACCCAGTGTCGATCTGGTGCTCTTCCTGAACGGCATCCCCATCTTCACCGCCGAACTCAAGAATCCACTCTCGGGCCAGACGGTCGAACGCGCCATTCGCCAGTATAGCAATCCGGTTGAGCGCGACCCTCGGGATCCGCTCCTCGCCTACGGCCGCTGCCTCGCGCACTTCGCGGTGGACCCGCAGCTGGCCTATGTGACCACGCAGCTCGCCGGCCCCAAGACGCGCTTTCTCCCCTTCAACCAGGGGAAGTTCGGCGGCGCCGGCAATCCGCCCGTGCCGCCCACGCGCACGGGCTACGCCACCGCCTACCTGTGGGAAGAGACCTGGGCTCGCGACAGCGTACTCGACCTCATCCGGCAGTTCGTACACGAGATCGAGGAGGAAAACGACAAGGGGCGCAAGACGGGCAAACGCTACCTCGTCTTCCCGCGCTATCAGCAGCTGGATTGCGTGCGACGCCTCATCACCGACGCCCGCGCCAGCGGCCCCGGACAGCGCTACCTCATCCAGCATTCAGCGGGGAGCGGCAAGAGCTTCACCATCGGCTGGCTCGCGCACCAACTCGCCACGCTGCACAACGCGAAGGACGAGCGCGTCTTCGACTCCATAGTAGTCATCACTGACCGGCGCGTGCTCGACCGGCAGTTGCAGGCCACGATGCGGCAACTGGAGCAGACGCTGGGTGTGGTGGAAAACATCGACACCACTTCGCGCAAGCTCAAGGAAGCGCTGGAGTCGGGGAAGACGATCATCGTCACCACGCTGCAGAAGTTCCCCGTCATCGCCAAGGAGATCGGCGAGCTTTCGGGCAAGCGCTTCGCGGTGATCGTCGACGAGGCGCACTCGTCGCAGTCGGGCGAGAGCACCAAGAGTCTCAAGGGGGTGCTGAGCGCGGGCTCGCTGGAGGCCGCCGAGGGAGAGGAGTCAGAGGCGGCCACTCCGGAGGAGGAGCTCGAGAACATCATCTTGGCCGAGATCGCGGCGCGCGGGCCGGTGCCCAATCTGTCAATGTTCGCGTTCACGGCGACCCCGAAGCCCAAGACGCTCGAACTGTTCGGGACCAAGCGGCCCGATGGGACGTTCGCGCCCTTCCACCTGTACAGCATGCGGCAGGCGATCGAGGAAGGGTTCATCATCGACGTGCTCGCCAACTACAGCACCTACACGGCGTACTGGCGGTTGCTCAAGAAGGTGGAGGACGACCCGCGCTACGAGAAGGGGAAGGCGGAATACCTGCTCAAGTCGTTCGTGGAGCTGCATCCGCACGCCATCGCCGAGAAGGTACGGATTTGCGTGGAGCACTTCGCGGTCAACGCGCAGGCGGCGATCGGCGGCAAGGCCAAGGCGATGATCGTCACGCGGTCGCGCCTGCACGCGGTGCGCTACAAGCTGGCGGTGGACAAGTACCTGGCCGAGCGCGGATATGCGTTCAAGGCGCTGGTGGCGTTCTCGGATTCGGTGGATGACGGGGGCAAGAAGTACACGGAGGCGGGGATGAACGGGTTCCCCGAGACGCAGACGGCGAAGGCGTTCGAGCAGGCCGAGTATAGGTTCCTGATCGTGGCCAACAAGTTCCAGACCGGGTTCGACCAGCCGTTGCTGCACACGATGTACGTGGACAAGAAGCTGGGCGGAGTGAACGCCGTGCAGACGCTGTCGCGGCTCAACCGGACGCATCCAGAGAAGTCGCGCACGGCGGTTCTCGACTTTGCCAACGAGGCGGCGGAGATCAAGCTGGCGTTCGAGCCGTACTTCGAGACGACACTGCTGTCGGAA
>JANLSF010000891.1:0-3340 GCA_031362285.1 Gemmatimonadota bacterium
CGCATCGGCTGCTGGCCGGACTCGAAGTCGCCCGGCAGGCCACGGAGAACGTGCGCGAGACGGGCTACTTCGGCGGCACCAACAGCGCGCTCACGGTCCCGATGGGATCGCCCACCGTGACGACCGCGCTGGCCTGGCGACCGGGTGCGACCGATGCCAGCAATGTCGGCGTGGCCACGACCGTGGGACTCTTCCTGCAGGATCAGGTGGTCCTCCTGCCATGGCTGCAGGCGGTGGTCGGACTCCGCGTCGACCAGTTCCAGTTGGACATGACCAATCGCCGCGCCAACGTGGAGCTCGCCACACGCGACCTCCAGCTGTCCCCGCGGCTCGGCCTCATCGTGAAGCCCGCCGACGCCGTGTCGCTGTATGGCAGCGCGTCCCGCGCCTTCGTCCCACGGGGCGGCGACCAGCTGTCGTCACTCACCCTGACCAACCAGGCCCTCGCGCCCGAGTCGTTCGACAACCTGGAAGTCGGCGCCAAGTGGGAAGTCCGCTCGGAGCTGGTCCTGACGGCCGCCCTCTACGAGCTCGACCGGAGCAACGTCGTCGTGCCCGACCCCCTCGACGCGCAGCGCAGCATCCTCGCCGCCGCGCAGCGCACGCGGGGGCTCGAAATCGGGCTCGACGGGCAGATCACGGACCGGTGGCGGGTGGTCGGCGGTTACGCCCTGCAGAGCGGCCGGTTCACGCAGCCGCTCAGTACCACCGTCCGGGCCGGCGCGCTGGTCGCCAACTTGCCTCGTCACACGATTTCCGTGTGGCAGCGGGTGGAGCTGTCCGAGGGTGTTGGCATGGGGCTCGGCGTCCAACACCAGACGGCGATGTTCGCCGCGTCGGACAACGCGGTGCGCATTCCCGGCTTCACGCGCGTGGACGCGGCGCTGTACGCCCGGGTCGGCGCGACCTGGTCGTGCCAACTGAACGTCGAGAACCTCCTCGACGCGCGCTACATCGTGTCGGCGAACAACAACAACAACCTCATGCCGGCTGCGCCACGAATGGTGCGGGCCCTGATCCGCGCCGCGTACTGAGCCCCGGGAGCGGTGACGTGGGGGGGGCGGGACTCCACCGGCGCTATTCTCCCCGAAAGCTCCGAGCCGTACATTGCGGAACGTCCTCCCCCGCCCGCCTCGGAGTTCCGACATGTCTCGCCGTGCCGGCTTCACCCTCATCGAACTGCTGATCGTGGTCGTCATCATCGGCATCCTTGCCGGGATCGCGATCCCCAAGTTCAGCAGCAGCCGCGAGAAGGCGTGGATTTCGCAGCTCAAGTCCGACCTGCGCAACCTCGCCACGGCGCAGGAAGCGTACTTCCAGGACTATCAGGTCTACGCGACCGCGACGGTGGCGGGGTTGTTCGCAAAGAGCACCGGCATCGCCACCTGGAAGCCGACCACGGGCACGAAGATCCTGGTCGGCGGAACGGCGGGCAACGCGACCGGTTGGAACGCGCTGCTCTCGCATCCCGGCACCACGCAGACCTGCTCGCTCTTCCAGGGAATTGGCGGGACCGGAGCGTTCGCGGGGTCGGGGCAGGTGGAAGGGGACGTGACCTGCTACTGACGGTCCGTCGTAGCGTCACGGCGGCGCTCGCGTCGCTGGGTATTGCCGCAGCACTCGCCGCACAGGCCCCGCCAAACGCTCCTGCACAGCTCACCGTGGCCGGCGACACCGTCACGGTGCGCTACGACGGCCGCGTGCTCCTCCGCGCCACGCTCGCCGGTGCCGATGGCAGGGCCCGCTTCGAGTCGCTCGTGGACTCCACCGGCGGCCGCGTCACGCAGCTGCTCAAGTGGACACGCCTCGATGAGGCTCCCCTGGCGCTCACCGGGACCATCGCCGGGAGCAATGAAGCGTTCAGCGCCGAGAGCGACCCGGCGCCGCGATCGCTCCGCATGGTGCGCCATACGGTGGGGCTGAGCGCCTCGCGGTTGAACCGCGCCGTGTATGACCGCGCACGTGACTGGGCACTCTCGGTGGACGTGCCGGCCCGCGTCGTGATCGAGCCCGACTCGCTGCGCGACGGACGGCAGCGCTTCCGCGTGGCCATCCGGGGCGCCGAGATCACGCTCCGCTTCCGGCCGCGCTTCTACCAGCGTCACCGCGGGCTCGCCTACTTCGAGCCGTGGACCTATCGCGTGCCGCGTGACGTGCCCACCGGCTGGACCTCGTGGTACGCCTACCGCGACCGGATCACCGAGGGGGACGTGCACCGCGTGGCCGACGTGATGGCCGAGCAGCTCGCGCCCTACGGCTACCGCTACCTCCAGATCGACGACGGCTACCAGCAGAACCCGATCGGCGTGGTGGATCACTGGCTGACCGCCAACGCCAAGTTCCCCTCGGGGATGGGCGCGCTCGCCCGGTACATCGACGGGCGCCGGCTCACCCCCGCCATCTGGACCAACGTCTCGTTCGCCGACAGCGCGTGGGCAGTGACGCACCCGCAGTACTTCGTGCGCGACGCCAACGGGGCGGCCGTCCGCGGCAACTGGGTGGGCTACGTCATGCACGCCGCCGACTCGGCCACCTTCGCCGAGCTGCTGCGTCCCGTGTACACGGGATTCGCTCGAATGGGGTACCGCTACTTCAAGGTGGATGCGCTCCGCCACCTGCGGTACGAGGGCTACAACTCGAACCGCGCCTACTTCGACGAGCGCCGCCTCGATCGGGCCGCCGACTATCGGGCCTTCATGGTCCGGCTGCGCGCCACCCTCGGGCCCGAGGCGTTCATCCTCGCCTGCTGGGGGATTCGCCCGGAGCTCGTGGGGCTCGTCGACGCGGTGCGCATCGGCGACGACGGCTTCGGCTACGGCGGGCTCGCGCAGTACAACTCGTTCAACAACGTCGTCTGGCGTAACGACCCCGACCACATCGAAGTGGGGCAGGGCGACGCGTATGCGGCCGCGCTCGCCACCACGCTCACCGGCTCGCACCTGATGCTCACCGACCGCGCGGAGGTCTATCGCACCGCGCGCGTCGAGGTGGCGCGCCGGTCGTCGCCGGTGCCGTTCACCATGCCGGGGCAGCTGTACGACGTGGACCCGTCGCGCTCCACGCAGCTCGCGCGTGCCGACCTCGAGGTGAGCGGCTCGGGGCCGCGCCCGCTCGACGCGGACCAGTTGCCGGTCACGCACCTCTACCTGCTCGAGCTGGCCATGCCCTTCGAGCGATGGCACGTGCTCGGCCGCACCGGAGGCGACGCCCAGCGCGTGCGATTCACCGAGCTGGGGTTGCGTGACTCCACCGACTACGTGGTGTTCGACTACTGGGCGCGGCGCCTCGTGCCCACCGTCGCGCGCACCCTCGTGCTGGGGCCCCTCGACACGGCGCGCCG
>JANLSF010000896.1:0-3411 GCA_031362285.1 Gemmatimonadota bacterium
GACGGGCCGGCGGTGCGGGCGTCCAAGGCGCAGCTCAACGGGTCGCAGGCCGCCGCGAAGGCCGCGATCGCGCCCTACTACCCCACCGTGTCGCTGACGGGGAGCTACAACGGGACCAATCCGCAGCAGGGGTACACGCCGGGCGGCAACATGGGCTACCTGCAGCGGTTCGGCCTGCAGCTCTCGTACCCGCTGTTCAACGGCTTCACGCGCGAGCAGAACGTGGTGGCGACCCGCGTGGCCGAGGAGAACGCATCGGCCCAGTTGCGGGATGCCCTCTTCCTCTCCCGGCAGAACTTCGCGCAGCAGCTCGGCCTGTTGCGCACGGCGGAGCAGCAGATCCAGATCCAGCGCGCGACCCTTGCCGCGGCCGACGAGGACCTGCGGGTCCAGACGCAGCGCTACACGCTCGGCGCCTCGACCCTGCTCGACGTCCTGACCTCGCAGACGAGCCTCAATCAGGCCCGTGCCGCCCTCATCCAGGCCCGTTTCGACTACCGGAACGCCAAGGCCCAACTCGAACAGCTCGTGGGGAGGGACCTGTGATGCGCACGTGGACGGGACGCATGGCGACGATCGCGACGATCGTGGCGCTCGGGATCGCCGGATGCGGCGGCGACCCGCAACAGAGCGCGCCGGTCCCCTCCGAACCCATCCTCCGTCGGGACATCGTCGTGGACGCGCAGGCGACCGGCACGGTGGAGCCGATCAATGTCGTGGACGTGAAGTCGCGCGCGTCGGGGCAGATCATCAAGATGGCCGTCGAAGTGGGCAGCGTGGTGCGGCAGGGCGACGTGATCGTGCAGATCGACACCCGCGACGTGCAGAACCAGTTCGACCAGGCGCAGGCGAACGCCAAGGCGGCCGAGGCGAGCCTGTCGGTGGCCGACGCGCAGCGCAAGCGCTCCGACGAGTTGTACAAGAGCAAGGTGATCACGCGGGCCGAGAACGAGACGGCGGACCTGCAGTTCGCGCAGTCCACCGCCCAGGTGGTGAGCGCCCGCGCCTCGCTCGACATCGCCAAGCAGCGACTGGAGGATGCGGTCGTGCGCGCCCCCATCAGCGGGACGATCATCGCGAAGAACGTCTCGCTCGGCACCATCATCACGTCGTCGCTCAACGCGGTGGGCGGCGGCACCACGCTGGTGCAGATGGCCGACCTGTCGAAGGTGCGCTCGCGCGCGCTGGTGAACGAGACCGACGTGGGCGGGCTCCGCGCGGGGCAGGAGGTGAAGGTCACGATCGACGCTTACCCCGACCGTCCGTTCCGCGGCACGGTGGAGAAGATCGAGCCGCAGGCCGTGGTGCAGCAGAGCGTGACGATGTTCCCCGTGCTCATCTCGCTCCGGAACGAGGAGGGACTGTTGCGCCCCGGGATGAACGGCGAGGTGTCGGTCACGATCGACAAGAAGCAGGGGGTGCTGGCGGTGTCGAACGACGCCGTGCGGAGCCCGCGCGAGATCCAGTCCGCGGCCAAGCTGGTGGGGATCGACCCCGACAGCGCGCAGGCCTCCCTCGACGCGCAGCGCGGCGGCAAGAAGGGGGGCGGTGGTGGACCCGGTGGCGGTGGCGCTCCGGCTGGCGGTGGCGGTCCGGGCGGCGCCGGTGCGCCAGCTGGCGACGGCGCGCCGAAGATGGGTGACGGACGCGCGGAACGGGGCGGTCGTGGGGGCGGTGCCCCCGAGCGAGGACCGCCGACCGGCGATGCCCGCGGCCAGCGACTCGCCATGGGGAGGCCCGATTCGACCGGCGGGGGCACCAAGGTGCGCCCCGGACTGGTGTTCGTGCAGGATGCCAAGGGGAACTACGCCCCGCGCTTCGTGCGGCTCGGCATCCGCAACTACGACGTCAGCGAAGTGGTGAGCGGACTGCAGGAAGGGGAGAAGGTGGCGATGCTCGCCGCGGCCCAACTGCAGGCGATCCGTCAGCAACGCAATGAGCAGTTCAAGGCGATGTCGGGCGGTGGCATGCCGGGTTCGCAGAAGCAGGGCGCCGCGCCTGGTGGCGGTGGCGGTGGCGGTGGTGGCGGCGGCGGGCGCCCGAGGAGCTGAGCCGTGCTCTTCGGCGAAATCATCCGCGTCGCCCTCGGCGCGCTCCGCGCCAACAAACTGCGCTCGCTGCTGACCATGCTCGGCATCGTCATCGGCGTGGCGTCGGTGATCGCCATGGTGGCCCTGGGCTCCGGCGCGCAGAAGGCGATCAAGGAGCGGATCGCGTCGCTGGGCACCACGCTGCTCACCGTGTCGCCCGGGCAGATCTTCGGACGGGGGGTGGCATCGGGGTCGGATCGGGCGCGCCTCTACATGAAGGACGCCGATGCGATCGAGAAGCAGGCGAAGTACATCGCCGGCGTGCAGCCGGAGATGAGTGGGCAGTACCAGGTGCAGTTCCAGAGCGCCAACACCAACGCGCAGGTGGTGGGCACGACCGCGAACTACATGACCGTGCGCAAGTATGAGCTCTTGCGCGGAAGGATGTTCACGGAAGGCGAGGACCGGAGCCGCCAGCGCCTGGCCGTGATCGGACCGGCGGTGGTCACCAACCTCAAGCTGCAGGGTGCCGAGGCGATCGTCGGCGAGCAGATCCGCATTCGCGGGCTGCAATTCACGGTCATCGGCGTGTTCAAGTCGAAGGGGCAGTCGAACCCCTTCTTCAACCCGGACGAGCAGGTGCTCGTCCCGCTGACCACGGCGCGGTTCCGCCTGATCGGCAATGACCGGCTGCGCTCCATCTCGGTGCTGGCCTCCACCGAGGATGACATTCCGCTGGCGATGGCCGAGATCCAGCGCGTGTTGCGCCGCGAGCACCGGGCGCGCCCCGGCTCCGAGAACGACTTCTCGATCCGCAACCAGGCGGACTTCCTGAGCACCTTCGCCGAAACGACGCAGGTCTTCTCCTACCTGTTGGCGGGCATCGCCGCCGTGTCGCTGCTGGTCGGGGGGATCGGGATCATGAACATCATGCTGGTCTCGGTGACCGAGCGGACCCGCGAAATCGGGGTGCGGAAGGCGTTGGGCGCCACGCGCAGCAACATCCTCCTCCAGTTCCTGATCGAGGCGGTCGTGCTCTGTCTCCTGGGGGGGCTGGTGGGGGTGCTGATCGGGGCCGGCGGCGCGATGGCGCTGTCGGCGTTCGCCGACTGGAACACGGAGATCTCGCCAGGCTCGATTGCCCTCGCCTTCGGCTTCTCGGCGCTGGTGGGGGTGCTGTTCGGGGTCTGGCCGGCCCGGCGCGCGGCCTCGCTCGACCCGATCGTGGCGCTCCGTTACGAGTAGGCGGCTGTGATGTCGGTCACCGGGAACCCCCTGCCGGGGCCCCCCGGTGGCCTTACATTTGGGCAGAGGGTCGGGCTCCCGGCCGACCCTATTTGAATACAGGCCGTCTCCCTTGGTCGTTGACCCCGGCGCGCCG
>JANLSF010000909.1:0-2209 GCA_031362285.1 Gemmatimonadota bacterium
TCGCCGACGGGCGCCTCGTCGGCACGAGAATCGTGAGTCCATCCGACCCGACGGTCGAAGCCGGGCGTCCGCGCGATTGCCGCCTGGACGAGTGGCCGCTCGTGCTGGATCACGACCGCGTGCCGTTCGTCTCGTATCCCCACGAGTGGTCGCCGGCCATGCTCCACGCCGCGGGCGAGCTCACGCTTGACCTCGCCGAGCTCCTGCTGGCAGATGGGTATGGCCTCAAGGACGCGTCCCCGCACAACGTGCAGTTCCGGGGGGCCGCACCGGTCTTCGTGGATATCGCGTCGATCGAGCCGCGCGACCCGCAGAGCGCGCTGTGGCTCCCGTACGCGCAGTTCATGCGGACGTTCGTGCTGCCGCTGTTGGCATCGCGCCACATGGCGGTGACCCTTCGACAGCTGTTCACGGCAGATCGCGAGGGCATCGAACCGACGACGGTCTATCGCGCGGCATCGTGGGTTCAGCGGCTGAGCCCTGCAATGCTGACCGCGGTAACGCTGCCATCGTGGCTCAGCGGACGGGGTTCGGTGACCGCACAGGCACGCCCGGCGCAGCGCCCCGTCCCCGCCGACCGCGCGCGCTTCACGTTGGAGGGGATTCTCCGCCACGCGCGGCGCGCGTTACGCGCCGCACAGGGATCGCCCCCCGCATCGCCCTGGCAGGGCTATTCCAGCAGGGGGCCCCACGCGCCCACCTACCACGATCACAAGCGCCAGCTGATCGGCGATTTCGTGACGTCGCACAGGCCGCAGCGGGTGCTCGACCTCGGCTGCAACGACGGCCACTTGGCGGTCCTCGCCGCCGCTGCGGGGGCGGCGGTGGTGGCGGTGGACCGCGACCCGGCGTTGATCGACGAGCTCTGGAACACGGCGCGCGAACGGCGCCTGCCGGTGCTCCCCCTCGTCGTCGACCTGCTGGCGCCGACACCCGCGCTCGGGTGGCGCAACCGCGAGAGCGCCTCGTTCCTCGATCGCGCGCGGAAGCAGTTCGACTGCGTCCTGATGCTCGGGCTGTTGCATCACCTCGTGGTGGACGGCGGTGTCCCCGTGGCCGAAGTGGCGGCGCTTGCGGCCGACTTGACCACGGACTGGTTGGTGCTGGAGTGGGTGCCTCCCGACGACCCGATGTTCGTGCAGCTGTTGCGCGGTCGCCATGCGGCCGATTTCCCGGCCGGCGCGGACGCGGTCGCGGCGGCGTTCGGCGCTCATTTCACCTTCGAGCGCTCGCTCCCGATGGCGTCGACGCATCGGGTGTTTCACGTGCTGCGCCGTCGCTAGCCGATGGTCCGACGCTTCGCGTGGTATGCGCTTGCTGGCGCCTCGGCAGCCAACATGGCGTTGCTCCTCGTGTGGGATGTGCTGCTCCAGTACCAGTCGGCGGACGCGTATTTCCTGGCGGTGGCCCCGCGGGAGTTCGTGGCCGTCCTTCTGAATGTCGGCGGCGCGGGGGTGCTCGCCGGGAGCGTCGGCGTCGCCGTCGAACGGAGGGGGAACGCGTACGTGCGCGCCAGCGCGCGAGCGTTCGCGCTGCTGGCGGCGCTACTCGTGGCCAACGCCCTTCGCCAGGAGCTTCGCCTGACCCCCAACGGCGCGGGACAGTGGATCGGCACGCTCGGGCCTCGCTTGGTGCTGGTGGTGGCGGTCGCGCTGCTTGGCCTCGTCGTGGTACTCATGCGGCGCCGTGCAGCAGCGGTCGTCCACGCGCTCGTGACGATCGCGGTGGTCACCAGCCCGTTCGTGCTCGTGACAGGAACGCGTGCGGTCGTCGCGCTCACCACTGTCGACCTGACCGAACGATTCGCCAACCGACCGTCCGTCCCTCGGCTCCGTCGCCTTGCCAGTCCGGCGCACCGCGTCGTGGTGCTCATTTTCGATGAGCTCGACTACCGACTGGCCTTTGGCGCTCGCCCGGCTGGGGTCGTGCTGCCGGCCTTCGACGCGCTGGTGCGCGAATCCACCATGGCCGAGCACGCGGAGTCGCCGGCGCCGAACACCAACGAGGCGATGCCCTCGTTGCTCACCGGCCAGCGGGTGGATGCCACCTCCACCGTGGATGCCCGCCACGCGCGCGTACGGCTGGCCGGCACTGGCCGATGGGTGTCGACGGATTCCATGGAGACCTTCATGGCGCGGGCCCATGCGCGTGGTGCCAACGCCGCCCTCGTGGGGTGGAACTTGCCGTACTGCCGGACGGCGCTCGGCGA
>JANLSF010000919.1:0-2540 GCA_031362285.1 Gemmatimonadota bacterium
AGATGCTCGAGAAACTCTGGGCGTCGCGCCAGGAGGGGCTACCGTTCGCGAGCATCGGGGATGCGGTGACGATGGCCTCGATCATCGAGAAGGAGGCGGCGCGCGACGAGGAGCGCGCGGTCATCAGCGCCGTGTACCACAACCGGCTCCGCAAGGGGATGCTGCTGCAGGCCGACCCCACGGTGCAGTACGCGCTCGGGAAGAAGCCGAGCCGCGTGCTGTTCAAGGACTTGCGCGTGAAGTCGCCCTACAACACGTACCGCGTGAAGGGACTCCCGCCGGGACCGATTGCCGCGCCGGGCGCGAAGAGCCTCGACGCGGCGGTGCACCCCGCCAAGGTCCCGTACCTCTACTTCGTGGCGCACCCGGACGGCCACCACGAATTCCGCACCACCTTCGCGGAACACGCGAAGGCGGTGAAGGCGATGCACGCGCTCCGCGACGAGAAGGCGCGCGCGAAGGCCCGGCAGAAGAGCGACAGCCTCGCGACGGCGCCGACGCCGCCGTGACCGCGGCTCAGTCGTTGCCGAGGTCCGGCCTGAGCGCGCGCGCCCCGCGCAGGTACACGTGGCGCACGTCCATGCGCGGAATCCCGATCTCGGCGCGCAGCATCACCCGGATGCACCGGGGGAGCGCCCCCTCCACGTCGAGTTCCTGCGTGCACAGCATCGGCACATCGCGCCAGCCGAGCCCGCGCGCCGCTTCGGCCGGAAACGCCGAGCGGAGGTCATGGGTGCAGGTGAAGACGGCGTCGAGGATGGCCGCCTCGACCAGCCGGTTGTCGGCCAGCATGGCGCGCAACAGCTCTATCGTGGCCTCGGCAATGTCGGCGGGGGTGTCGCGTGCCACTTGCGTGGCGCCACGAATCGCGCGGAGGGACGGCATGGGAATCGCCTCGTGACGGGAATGGATGCGCGCGTGCTGCGGTTGATCGCGATCACCGATGACCTGCGCGATGGCCCGGCCGGGCTGCTCGCGCGGTCGGCGGCCGCCGTGCGCGGCGGGGCGACCATGGTCCAGGTGCGCCTCAAAGCTGTCGAGCCCCGGGCCCTCGTGGAAGTCGCGCGGATGCTCGTGCAGGCCTTGCCCGTCCCCGTGATCATCAACGACCGCGTCGATGTCGCGCTCGCGGCGGGGGCGGCCGGGGTGCACCTGGGCGCCGACGACCTGAGCCCGCAGGCGGCCCGGCGCATCGTGCCGGCCGGGTTCATCATCGGGGCGAGCGTGGGCGAGGAGCGCGAGGTCGACGACGCTCGCACGGCGGACTACGTGGGGATCGGCCCCGTGTTCGCAACGGTGAGCAAGGGGGACGCCGGACCCGAGATCGGGGTAGCGCGCTTCGCACGTTTGGCGTCACTTGTGGAACGGCCGTCGGTGGGAATCGGCGGGATCGAGGAGGCGAACGTGCGCGCAGTGATCGGGGCGGGGGCGGCCGGCGTGGCCGTGATCCGTGCGATCCTGGGCGCCGTGGACCCCGAGGGCGCGGCGCGCACCTTGCGCACCGCGATGGGCGACGTGGTGGAGGGGATCCCGTGAGCGACGTGGCGGTGGTGAGTGCGCGCGGGGCCGGGCGGTGGCAGCGCGGGCACCCGTGGATCTTCAAGTCCGACGTGGTGGAGTTGCCGGCCGGCCCGCCGGGGATCGTGACCGTCCGAGAGAAGAACGGGCGCCCGCTCGGGCTGGCCCTCTGGAGCCCGGCGTCCGAGATCTCGCTCCGCCTGCTCGACCGCGACGCCGAGGCGACGATCAACACCGCGTGGTGGGAGGCCCGCCTGCGCGTGGCGCTCGAACGCCGCGACGCCGTGTCGCGGAAGGCGACCGCGTATCGGGTGGTGCACGCGGAGGGCGATGCGCTCCCCTCGCTCGTGGTGGATCGCTACGACCGGAGCGTCGTGGTGCAGTTCATGAGTGCCGGCCTCGAGTCGCGGCGCGGCGAGGTGATCGACGCCATCCGCAACGTGCTCGAGCCCGACGGGATCCTGGCGCGGAACGACGTGTCGCTGCGCAAGCGCGAGGGGCTCGCCGAAGGGGTGGAACTGCTGCACGGCGACGTGCCGCGCACGATCGAGATCGAGGAGCACGGCATCCACTACCTCGCCGCCCCCTGGGACGGGCAGAAGACCGGCGCCTTCCTCGACCAGCGGGAGAACCGCGCCGCCATCGGCCACGTGAGCTGCGGACGGGCCCTCGACGTGTTCGCGTATCACGGCAGCTTTGCCCTGCACCTGGCGCGCGGCGCGCGCGAGGTGATCGCCCTCGACTCCTCGGCGCACGCCCTCGAGCGGGCCCGGCAGAATGCCGCCCTGAACGGCTTTGCCCACGTGCAGACCGTGGAGGCTGACGCCTTCGAGTGGCTGCGCGAGGCCGAGCGGAAGCGCGAGAAGTTCGACACGATCGCCCTCGACCCGCCGGCCTTCGCCAAGAACAAGCCGTCGCTGGCCAGCGCGCTCCGCGGCTACAAGGAGATCAACCTGCGGGCCATGCGGATCCTCGCGCCCGGTGGGCACCTGTTCACGGCGAGCTGCTCGTTCCACCTGTCG
>JANLSF010000927.1:0-12101 GCA_031362285.1 Gemmatimonadota bacterium
AACACGTCGACATCCTGGGCGGTGTCGAGGTAGTCGAGGGGGTGGGCATGCCCGGCGGGATTCACGTCGGGGAATCTAGCAGTCGGACCGCGGCGTGGCCCGCCGCCCCGGGTACCTTGCGGGATGGCCAGAGACCCAGCCCCCCTCGCCCACGACGATACCGGCCGTGGAATCCCCGTCCTGTTCCTCCATGGCTTTCCGCACGACCGGGGGCTCTGGCAGCCGGCGGTGGAGCTGCTGCGCGACCGGGCCCGGTGCATCACACCCGACCTGCCGGGGTTCGGGGCGTCTCCGCTCCCGGCCAGCCAGCCCACCCTCGACTCGGTGGCCGACCAGCTCGCGGAGCTGTTCGACCGCCTGCGGGTGGAGCGGGCCGTGATCACCGGGCTCTCCATGGGGGGCTACCTGGCGCTCGCGTTCTGGCGGCGCCACGCGGACCGGGTGAAAGCGTTGTGTCTGTGCGACACCCGCGCGACGGCCGACCCGGCGGAGGCGCGGGCCAAGCGCGACGTGATGATCGCGCTGGCCCAGGCCCAGGGGTCGGTCGCGGTAGCTGAGCAGTTGCTGCCGGGTTCGCTGGGGAAGTGTACGCTGGACCGATTGCCGGAACGGGTGGCGGCAGCGCGCGCCATGCTGGAGCGGCAATCGGTGGAGGGGATCGTGGCGGGGCTCCGGCTGCTGCGCGACCGGCCGGACCAGACACCCACGCTCGCGACCATCACGGTGCCGACGCTGGTGCTGGTGGGGGCGGAGGACACGCTCACGCCGCCCGACGAAGTGGAGCGGATGGCGGCACAGATCCCCGGCGCGATCGTCACGCGCATGCCGATCACGGGGCACCTGATGCCATTCGAGCAGCCGGCGGCGTTCGCGGCGGGGGTCGGGACCTTCCTGGGGCAGCTCGGCGCGTAGGCCGCCGCGGTGAGAGGCGCCCCGGAAAGTCGCCGAGCCTCGGCTGCCAGATCGAGCACGGGCAGTGAGAGAAACTCTGCTTGAGCTGCGCGCTCATCAGATCCCGCCACTCGTCGTCACATCTGTCCGCTCTCGGACTCATCCGCGTCGATCGGAGATGGAGTTCGGCGCTACGCAATTGCCAGACGTCTTCGAATCGACGGCAGATTCCACTCTCGTACCGTTCGCGGCCCGGGAGTAGCAGGGCAAGAAAG
The DNA here is from genome assembly GCA_031362285.1 of Gemmatimonadota bacterium. Taxonomy (GTDB): domain Bacteria; phylum Gemmatimonadota; class Gemmatimonadetes; order Gemmatimonadales; family Gemmatimonadaceae; genus JACPPC01. Next base: position 1,167 of record JANLSF010000927.1, read on the forward strand.
CCCATCGTTAAGATTGTTGAGCCGAGATTGCGCTGCGTCGTAGCATGCCTCATCGTCCTGTTAGAAAGTCAAGTCGCGGGCGACGACGAAGCCAAACGTGACACAGTACGTGGGCGCGAGCTGGTGTTCCGCTGTGACTCGACCGCTCTCTCGACCGCCCCGGTTTCAAGGCGCCTGCGTGTCCGCGCCGTCCTTTCGGCGCAGGTGTGCCGGCGGGTTTGCAGAGCCACCGCTGAGCAGCGAAGTCCCGCATCGGCCGCGCGCCTATCGCGCCGCGCGCAGGTTTGGTTTCTCGGGCGCCAGCGTTGTAGTCGTCTCGTGGCGCGCGGCCACGACCCGCTCGGTTCTAGCGCCTGAGACGGCGCAGCCCATCTGGCTTCGCAGGTGAATGGTTCCCTGCTCTCTCGCGTCCGGCCTGTCGCCCTGCTAGTCCTGGTGGCCTCGACGTCGTTTGCCGCAGCCTTGAGCTGGCGCACGCGATACTCGGCCGCTCGTGTTGACGACGTTAGCGGTGTTGGTCCCGCAGAGTTGCCTGAAGCGGCGCAACTGGCGTCACTCGGCATTCATCCGGGCAGGCAGATTATCGCATTCGTGTTTGGAAGCGCTCGATGCGCCTCGTGCAGGCGCTCCGAGACCAAGGAGGCAATTCGATTGCTTCGGCCAGCGCTTAGCGCCGCCACAGCAGCAGGAGCGCCTCCCCCAAGGATCGTGGGCGTCGCGATTCACACGGACATTGAGGATGGGCTGAGCTACCTGAGGGGATTCGGCGAGGGGGCCTTCGATGAGATCAGTGTGGGGAGGGGGTGGCAAAACGAGATCGTCACGCAGCGCGTTTGGCGCACCATTGGCGGCGACCCCTCCGCACCGCAAGTCATTGTCATCTCTCGCCGGATGCATGCAACCCTTGACCCGATTGAGCTCACCTTCGCCGACGATTCCGTACACCGGGTCGTGGTCGGCTACCAAGAACTGCTCGCGTGGGTGCGGATTGGGGCACCGTTGGCGACCGGAGACCCTCCTCGCCCGCGGCCTTAGTGCCCACGCATGATCGCACCGACGCTTCAGGCCTCCGATCACCGACCGGTCGGGATCGGATCACGCCCCACCGCAGTGTGATACACTCTGTTCACGCAAGGCGGTGGAGATTCCTCGGAAGGGAGTACTCACATGAGTGGATCGACCAAGAAGTCAGAACGGTCCCGCCAGTTGCTTTCGCTGATGGCTGCGGCTGTGTTGGCGGCGAGCGCCGGCTTGGCAGTCGCACCAAGCAGGGCGCAGGCGAAGACGCCTGATGCGGGATGGACGTGCTACCAGACGGACCGATGTCATGCCGGCTCGGCGGCCTGCTGCATGGATCCGGATTCGGAGATCTTCCTCACTCACTGCACGACCGTGTGCTAGGAGCGGATTCCCGTTGCGAACGAGCCTGACGGGTGGATGACCCTCGGGGCGTAGGCAACTGTCTGGTGCCCACGCTCCGAGCTTCTCTCGCTCGGCCGGGCGTTCAGGGGTGTGGACCGGCGGTAGGGCGCGCACGGACTGCGCGCACGCCATCGCGCCGTCAACTGAGTTCCCTTTCACCATGACTTCTGGCGTGATGTACGATCTGCGGCGGTTTAGGGCCGACTTGTGGCGCGATCTCGGCTGGTCGGTGCGAGAGTTTGCGCGCGCGCCCGGCCCGGCCATCGTCGTGATTTGCACGCTGTCGCTCGGCATCGGTGCCAACGTGGCGATGGCGAGCCTGATCCGACACTTCCTGTTCGCTCCGCCCGTCGCTGTGTCCGAGCCGGCAAGGCTAGCGCGCGTGCTGGTAGCGAGCCGCGCGGCGAGCGGCATTCGTGCAACGAGCGCACGGTCGAACCACCCGATGTTGCTGGCCCTTCGCGGAGTACCTGAGTTCGAGTCCATCGCCGGCATCGCGACGACGCGCCTTTCGCTCGGAGTCGGACCGGACGCCGTTGATGTGCGCACGGCGCTCGTCTCAGCTGACTTTTTCAGGGTGATGGGGGCGCCAGCAGCAATCGGCCGCCTGTTTGGCCGCCTGGACGGCCTCGTCGACGCAGCGACGCCAGGAGGACCCGCGCTGGCCGTGCTGAGCTTCAGCCTGTGGCAGCGCAGCTTCGGCGCGGATTCACATGTTGTAGGGCGAGCAGTCCGCGTTGGCCACCTCAGCTACCAAGTCGTGGGAGTGGCGCCTCCCGGCTTCGATGGCAACATGTCTCCGACACCCGACGTCTGGATCCCGCTCAGCGTCGCCGCAGAGTCGGAGGGGCTTCCAGGCGCGCTGTCCGATCGCGCTTCGGTGTGGTTGGAGGTAGTCGCACGATTGCGCGTCGGGGCCTCTCGGACACGAGCGGAAGACAGGGCATCCGCGTTCCTGTCCGACTATCTGCTGCCTCTGGGAGCGCGCGGTGTCGACGCGCGCGTGATCGTCGCTCCGATCATCCGTGGTCGCGGGCCTGACGCGCCACGAGAGGCTCGCGTGGCCCTCTGGCTCGGAGGCGTCTCGACACTAGTCCTGATCCTCGCATGCGCCAACGTCACGAATATCCTGCTTGGACGTGCCTTCGCTCGGCGGCGTGAGATTGCCGTAAGACTCGCCCTCGGCGCAACGCTGGGGCGGGTGGCTCGCCAACTGCTCACGGAGGGCCTGTTGCTCGCGTTTTCAGCAGCAGTGCTCGCCATTGGCTGGTGTTACGTGAGCCAACGTGCCCTCTCCGCCCTCTTCGGTGTACTCGATGAAGGCGCCCTCGATACGAGTGTGCTGCTCCTTGACGTGGGGATCGCCGTCTTTTGCGGCGCTGCGGTCAGCCTCGCACCGATCGTACACGCCCGCTCGCTGGCGCTTGCCGAGAGCCTTCGGGCGGGAGGCGCCGCCACCGACCGAAGTGGTCATCGGCTGCGGACGGGGATGCTGTTCGTGCAGGCGACCCTGTGCACCGTCCTGCTGGTGCTTGCGCTTCTCTTTACGCGCAGTCTACGGCAGGTTCAGGCACTCGACCTCGGTCTCGACGTTGCGCACACGCTTCGTGCGCACATCCCTCTCTCGTCGGCAACGGCACCTGCGGGCGAGGGACCGCAGCTGGCCGAGGAGCTGCTCGAGATGGCGCGAGCGACGGCAGGAGTTCGGGAGGCCGCACTCGCGCGAGGCAACCCGTACCGCGGTGGACGGGCAGTCGCAGCGCATACCTTGGAGCGGGACCAGGACGCACTTTGGCATGAGGGCGTCGCGGAGATTCCGATGGAGGTGGCGGTCGGAGCCGGATACTTTCGCGCGGTGGGTGCCACTTCGCTTCTGGGGCGCGACTTTACCAGCGACGACCGGACTGGTAGCGAGCGCGTCGCCATCGTGAACGAACCGCTGGCGCGCATTCTGTGGCCAGATCGCGATGCCCTCGGGCAGTGCATCATTCTACCCGTTCGCGCAGACGACCACGGCGGCGAGTGCGTGATCATCGTGGGGGTGCTGCGCGGCTTCTGGAAGTATGATATCCTGAATCGAGGCGTGCTGGCGGTATACGTTCCGCTCGCGCAGTCGCCAGCCACCGTACCGGGACTGGCGTCATACTCGCTCTACGTGCGCACTGACCTGTCACCCGGGCTCATGCTTGCCACGCTACGTCGGCGACTGCAGGCTGTACGTCCGAACCTGCCCGCTCTCTCGATAGCCACTCTCAAGGATGTCGTGGAACCTGAGCTGCGACCGTGGCGGCTGGCGGCAGGGATGTTTGGGCTTTTCGGCCTGCTGGCCCTCGCTGTGGGCGCGGTGGGCGTGTACGGCGTCGTTTCGTTGGCCACGAGGCAGCGGGCGCGGGATGTCGCCATTCGCTCAGCGCTCGGCGCAGGTCCCCTACGCTTGATTGTCGGTGTGGTAAGCAGCACCCTTGCGGCTATAGCGGCCGGCGTCATCTGCGGGTTGGCCACAGTACTTGTTGCGCGCGACGTGATCGGAGGGCTGCTCTTCGCGACATCGGCCTCCGACCCCATGATCCTCATCGGCGTCACCGTGTCGATGTTGGTCGTCGCTCTCACCTCCTCCCTTGTCCCGTCGATTCGGCTGGTGCTGCGGCCCCCTCTCCGAGACCTGCATGCGAACTAGTCTCCTGGAATTGTCGCACCCACGCGACCGGCTGCGGACGCTCCGCGAGGTTGATGTGGCGCGTGCACGCGACCGCGTGCGGCATCCGATCGAGCATCGCATGCCCGGCCTTGTTGACGCCGGATTTCCATGACCGCTAGAGACCGGCGTCTTGATCTGTTGCTCGCGAGCGCGGCTGTCGTGGCGTTCGTCGTTGCCGTGAAGCTGTTCTGGAGCCTCCGGACTCCCGTGGGAGTCATCGACGTAGTCGCGCACGCCATCGTGGTTCCGGATTCCATCGACTTGTCGATTGCGGGGCCACGCATCGGCTCGCCTCACGCCCGGACCGTCATCGTGGAGTTCTCTGATTTCCAGTGCCCTTACTGTCGGAAGCTGCAGGCGGTCCTCGATTCACTTCTGTCGGTCTCGGGAGACTCCGTGGCAGTGGTGTTCCGCCACCTGCCTGGCCGCGGTCACCCTCATGCGTTTGCCGCAGCCGTCGCGTCCGAATGCGCGGCGCAGCAGCTACGATTCTCCCAATACGCGGCGATTCTCTTCGCAAAGTCGGACTCACTCGGCCGCATCAGCTTCACCAGTCTTGCCGACCGCGCCGGCGTAGCTGACACCGCCGTCTTCTCGCGTTGCCTTGGAGGCCGTGCGGCTCGTGCACGCGTCGAAGTCGACGCGCGCCTGGGCCGGGCTCTTGGATTGCCGGGTACGCCAACCACGGTGATTGGAAAGCGTGTGTTGGTTGGCGTTGTATCACTTGATTCACTGCGTGCCATCGTCAGCCGTAGTCGGTAGCGTGCGAGTCGCGCTCAACATCCGAGCGGCTTGGCGCCCGCCGAAGTCCTTACCGCTCTCAAGCGTCGCCCTCAGCAGAGTGGCCAACCACAAGGAGGCGACATTTGCGAATTGCACTCCGTCGATCCATGGACGATGCCCTCGATCCCACTAAGAGCAAACTCCGCCGTGGCCCACATGCGAGGTGAGCAGCGAGACTCCGCTATGGACGTCCCGCGCGACGCTCGCCACGGATGGCATCGTTTCGGCGTCGTCGGCATTGCCGCGCTCGCAGTGCTCATGGCGCTCGTCAGCTGGGCGCGCAGTGACTCGGAGTCGCCCGAGCTGGAGGCGAGCACCCTGCTCATTGACACAGTGCGGCTCGGCGACATGGTACGCGAAGTGCGGGGAAGCGGCATGCTGGTACCCGACCACGCCAGGTGGATCGCTGCACCGACATCGGCGCGCGTCGAGCGGATCGCTGCGCGTTCTGGAGAGCACGTGTCGGCGGGCGGCGTGCTGGTTGAGCTCGCCAACCCTGACGTTCAGATTCAGGTGCTCCTTGCCGATCAGCAGCTGAGTCAGGCCAAGTCGGCGCTCGCGTCGCTCCGATCGAACCTCGAGGCACGGCGACTCGTGCAGGAGGCCGCACTGGGCACCGTGCGCACTCAACACCTCCAGGCGCAACTTGACGTCGAAGCAGCTGATTCGCTTGCGATGCGCAACCTTGTCTCGCGGTCCGAACTGTCCATGAAGCGTGAAGTCGCGAGAGAACTCACGTCGCGACTCCGTATTGAGACCACGCTGCTGCAGTTGCTGGCGCAGTCGGTCGAGTCTCAGGTTGCAGGTCAAACGGAGCAAGTGGAGCGGCTCGGCGACATTGCTGCTTTCCAGCACCGTCGAGCGGCCTCGCTCGTGGTACGCTCGATGGAAGCGGGCGTTCTCCAGGAGATGTCACTCCAACTTGGACAGTGGGTGACTGAGGGTACTCCGCTCGGAAAGGTCGTGCAGCCCGGGCATCTGAACGCGATGCTTCGCATTCCCGAATCGCAAGGCAAGGAAATCCTGATAGGGCAGGTATCGCGCATTGACACACACAGTGGAACAGCGCTCGGCCGTGTGACTCGCAAAGAGCCCTCGTCACAGAATGGTACCGTGGGAGTGGAGATTGTGCTTGAGGGCGCGCTACCGGGCGGTGCTGTGCCTGACATGAGCGTTGATGCTCTCATCGAAGTCGAAGTTCTCCGCCGGGTGCTGTTCGTCGCACGTCCGCTCGGCGCGTCGGCAGGTGGCGCAATGCAACTTTTCAAGCTGACTGCCAACAGGCGTGCGGCAACGAGGGTCAGGGTGAGCCTCGGCCGCGTCTCCGCGACGGACGTCGAGATCGTGAGCGGCCTGCGTGCTGGCGATCGGGTGATCTTGAGTGATATGTCTGCGTGGGATGCGGTCTCCCGCATCCGCCTGCGATAGGCGACCATGACGCTGAGTTCTCCGCTCTCGTCGGCCAATCCGATCATCCGATTGACCGGCGTTACCAAGGTGTTCTCGACCTTGACCATCGACACGTACGCGCTGTTGGATGTCTCCCTGACCATCCGTGCCGGCGAGTACGTCGCGATCTCTGGGCCTTCTGGCTGCGGCAAGAGCACGCTCCTCAGCGTTCTTGGCCTGCTCGACGCACCCACGACGGGCGAATACCTGTTGAGTGGGCGCTCGGTGGCCCGTGCGAACCGTACCGAGCGCGCACGTATCCGGAATCGTGAGATCGGCTTCGTTTTCCAGTCCTTCAATCTCATCGGCGAACTGACCGTCTATCAAAACGTTGAGCTTCCCCTCACGTTCCGCGCCGACACGGCGGGCGACCGGGCGGAGCGGGTGCTCGCCTCCCTCGAGCGGGTGGGGATGTCGCATCGCGCGAAGCACTATCCGGCCCAATTGTCGGGGGGCCAGCAGCAGCGGGTCGCTGTCGCTCGCGCCGTCGCGGGCGGTCCGGCGGTCCTGCTCGCCGACGAGCCCACGGGCAATCTCGATTCTGTGAATGGTGAGGAGGTCATGCGACTACTTCGCGACCTGCATCGCGCGGGTTCGACGATCTGCTTGGTGACGCACGATTCACGATTTGCGCGTCACGCAGGCCGAACGATTCACCTTCTGGACGGACGAATTGTCATCCCGGGCGGTGCGCTCGACGCTACGGAGTCCAGCTCTAGCCCCTCGTGACGCTGCGCTCGCACCCGACCCCACCGCAGGTCCATGCGCGTCGAGGGCAACCATGTCCGTGCGTTTTGAAATGTTCACGGCTCAAACGCCGCAGGCAGCCGTGCAGATCCGCGGGGAGAGGTCCACGCGCATGCCGATCACCGGGCACCTGATGCCGTTCGAGCAGCCGGCGGCGTTCGCGGCGGGGTTCGGGACGTTCCTCGGGCAGCTCGGCGCGTAGGCCGAGCGCGGGCTACGGCTGCGCGAGCAGGTAGTCCGTGATTTCCTTGAGCGACGTCCCCACCAGCTCGGCGTCGGTGGACCCCGACACCCGCACGATGTCGCAGCGGATGGCGCGCATCCCCATCCCCACCGCGCCCACGATGTCGGTGCGCTCGATGTCCCCCACGTGCAGCGCCTCCACCGGCGCCACGTGCAGCGCGTTCAGCGCGGCCTGGAACATCTCCTTCCTCGGCTTCGTGTGGCCCACTTCGGAGGAATAGATCGTCGCCGTGAAGAAGCGGTGCACGTCGCGCAGGTCGAGCACCCGGTTCTGCGCCCGGCCGCTGGCAATGCCGGTGTCGCTCACGATGGCGAGCTTGAACCGCTTGGCCAGCCGCTCCAGCGATTCCGCCGCGTGGGGGAGCAGTTCGGGCGGGTGCGCGAGCAGCGCATCGTCAATCGCCTGCGCCGTGCGTGAGACCTGCGCATGGTCGGCCGGCAGGGTGATGCCGCGCTTGGCGAGCAGGTGCACCACCGCCTGCTCGGTGGTGTACCCGCGCTGCTCCACCCGCCACCACTTGTCGAGGTCGGCGGCCACCTCGCGGTGCAGCGCCGCCACGTCGTCGAGCGTGACCTCGTGCCCGAGGTGCGTGAACAGCTCGTGGAAGGCGGCGCGGCGCAATTGCGTGCGCTCGCGCTCCACCGTCCCCTCGATGAGGGTGTCCCAGTAATCGAAGGTGACGGCCTTGAGCGGGGCGGTCATGCGGTCACGCCCCGGATGGTCCGGGTGAGCTCCCCTGGGCGGCGCCCTGCGGGGAACATCACGGTCTCCCTCAGCGCGTGGGGCGCTTGGGCGGGTTCTCGCTCTTGAAGACCGACCGGTTGAGCTGCACGTACTCGATCTGGTTCTTCGGCACGTCTTCCTCGGGGAAGATCGCCGTCACCGGGCACTCGGGCTCGCAGGCGCCGCAGTCAATGCACTCGTCGGGATGGATATAGAGCATGTCCGGCCCTTCGTAGATGCAGTCCACCGGGCAGACGTCCACGCACGACTTGTCCTTCGTATTCTTGCAGGCTTCCGTGATGACGTAGGGCATGGAACGGGCGGGGCGAGGGTCAGGAATGTCAGCCCGGCGCGGGAGGCCGGGTCAGAGGTCGAAGAAGATAGTCCCGGGACTCGGATGTTTCCAACCCGACCCCGGCACCCGGTCAGTTCACCGTGGTCAGGCTGATGCTGAAGATGAGGATCGAGTTCGCGGGAATGCCGGCCCGTGGCGTGGAACCGTAGCCGAGCTTGGGCGGAATGATGATCACCCGCTTGCCGCCGGCTCGCATCCCCAGGAGCCCCTCGTCGAACCCCGGGATCACCGAACCGGCGCCAATGGTGAAGTTGAGCGGTGAGGCCCCGCTGGCGGTGTTCTGGTCGAAAATGGTGCCGTCGGTGAGGCGCCCCACATAACGCAGTGAGACCACCTTGCCGCTGGCGGCAATGTTGCCGCCCCCCACCACCGAGTCGCGCGTGAAGGCGCCGTTGGTGGTGACGGTGTACTGGCTGATGTTGATGTGCAGCGAGGTGTCGTAGGTCGCCGTCAGGGGATCGGGGGCGACCAGCGGGGGGCCTGCTGCGGGGTTCTTGCAGCCCACCGCGATGGCGAGGCCGAGGGAGCCGGCGACGAGCGCAGCGCGGAGGCGGGGAGTTGGCGTGGTGGTCATGCGGGGGGGAAAGCTAACGGGGCCGGGGGCTTGGCGTTGCGCCATCGTCAGCCCTCCGAAGGCCCCCCTGCTACTCCACCCTCCCACCCTGGGGTCCCAGGGGGCTTGCGCGCCGTGGTCGGCATATTTATGCTTTGTTTGTGCATAATCTCGCGCTCGCAACCCCCACCGCGATTGTCCCGGCCCGCGCTCCCTGGCGGCGTCGCCCCACGCAGCTCGCCCTGTTCGATGCGAGCTACCCGATGGTGCGTGCCGCCCACGGGTCCGACGTGTCGCAGATCGTGGACCTGGTCGGCGCCTTCGCCCCGGCGGGACTGATGCTCCCCCGCTCCGACGCGCAGGTGGCCCGCGAGCTCGACAACTACGTGGTCGCTGCCGACCGTGCCGGCCGGGTCCTCGCCTGTGCCTCGCTCACGGAGTACTCGCCGTCGCTCGCCGAGGTCGCGTCGGTGGCGGTGGCCCCGTCGCAGCATGGCAAGGGACTGGGCACGCTCGTGGTGAAGGGAGTCGAGGCGGTGGCCGGCGCCCGGCAGTACGCCGAACTGTTCGCCCTCTCGCTGCAGGACGGCTTCTTTGGCGCGCTCGGCTACGAGTCGGCCGACGTGGCGCGCTACCCCGAGAAGCTCGCGCAGTGGGCGCGGCTCCGGAGCGAAGGGGTGGACGTCGTGCCCAAGCGCTGCTTCAAGAAGAGCCTCTAGGTCGTCCGGCGCGGCGCTCCGGGCGCCAGCGGCGCAACTGGCGCGACCCGCGCGCCCCCGCGAGCTTCTGCGCATGCATCTGCACGTGAATGGGCGCACCCGCGAGGTCCACGCGCCGGCTGACGCCTCCCTCCTCGCCGTGCTCCGCGACGATCTCGAGCTCACCGGCACCAAGGAAGGGTGCGACCGCGGTGAATGCGGCGCCTGCACGGTGCTGGTGAACGACCGCCCGGTGTATGCCTGCCTCACGCTCGCCGCGGCCGTGGACGACGCGACCATCGTGACCGTCGAGGGGCTGGGATCGCCCGCCGCCCCGCACCCGGTGCAACGGGCCTTTGCCGCGCTCGACGCTGCCCAGTGCGGATTCTGCACCCCGGGGCAGGTGGTGAGCGCCTGCGCGCTGCTCGCGCGCACCGCGAAGCCGAGCGATGAGGAGATCCGCGACGCGATGAGCGGCAACTTGTGCCGATGCGGCACCTACCCGAAAATCGTGGCCGCGATCCAGGCCGTGTCGCGCGGCGAGTTCGGCGCGCTGCCGGCCGCGGGAACGCGCTGATGGCCCGCCCTAGGAAGGGCAAGCGGTTCGTCACCACGACGGTCGAGGTCGAGGGGCGCGAGGAGACCAAGATTGTCGAGATCCCCGCCTTCGCGGTGACGCCGTGGGGAGCCGACGCGACGCTCGGGATCGTGGGACAGCGGCTGCCGCGCGTGGACGCGTTGGAGAAGTCCACCGGGCGCGCCCGCTACACCACCGACATCCACCGCCCGGGCATGGTGTACGCGGCGCTCGTGCGGAGCCAGGCGCCGAGTGGCGCCGCGACGGTGGACGTGAGCCGCGCGCGCGCCATGCCCGGCGTGCTCGATTGCCTGACCGCCGACGATCTCGCCGGCGTGCTCTCGGGTGGCGCGGGGCGGATGTTCGACCGCACGGTGCGGTATGCCGGGCAGCCGCTGGCCGCCGTCTGCGCCGAGACGCCGGCCCAGGCACGCGCCGCCGCGCGCGCCGTCTCGGTGACCATCGCGCCGGCGCCGTTCAGCGTGACCTACGATGCCTCCATGGCCGAGGGCGCGCCGCTGGTGCGCGGTACCGGCACCAACTACGCGCTCAACTCGCCGCTCGTCGAATCGCGCGGCGACATCGAGGCCGGGCTCGCCAAGGCGCAGGTCACCGTCACGCTCACCGTGCGCACCCCCTGCGCCCTGCACAGCGCGATGGAGCCGCACGGCGCGGTGGCCGAGTGG
>JANLSF010000930.1:0-1502 GCA_031362285.1 Gemmatimonadota bacterium
CGGGTCATCCGCATCCTCGCGCAGATCATACATGACGTGGTGAAGGGGATCTGCGGTGAGCGCGGCTTCGTTGGTCATATCGGCGGCGACGACTTCATCTTCATCGTCCCGGTTGACGACGTGTCGGACAGTTGCAGCGAAGTGGTGAGCGTGTTCGACGCGCTCGTGCCGTACCAGTACTCGGAGCAGGATCGGCGGGCCGGGTACTTCTTCGGCAAGGATCGGCGCGGGCAGCTGCACCGTGTCCCGCTCATGACGGTGTCGATCGGCGTGGTGACGAACGAGCGTCGCCACTTCACGCACGCGGCCCAGATCAGCGAGTTGGCAACCGAAATGAAGACCTACGCAAAGACCCTGCCAGGGTCCGTGTTCACGGTGGATCGTCGGCAGGACCTGGCCACGGACCCGGCGCCGCTCGGCGCGCGCACCGGCGACCTCTTCGGCAACCTGGAGGATGCATGAACGTCTCGTGTCCGGAGTGTCGGTCGCTCTTCCGCATCGATCCGCTTCGCGTGCCACAGGGCGGGGTTCGCGCCCGCTGCTCGGTGTGCGGCGGCGTGATGCAGGTGGCCGGACCTGAGCAGGCCAACGCCGACTTCGCGGCGCCGATCAAGGCTCCGCTGTTCGCCTCGGGAGGGGGCACCGCGACCATGGCGCCGCCCGCGCCGCCACGGGTCAGCGTGCCGGTGGCCGCGCCCGCGCCCGAACCGGAGCCACGCTCGGTCGCGCCGGTGCGCGTCAGCATTCCGACGATGGCGCCGATCGTGGAGGAGCCCCCCGCAATCGCCGCCCGGGTGAGTACCCCGATGGCGACGCCCGCCATCGAGACGCCCGCCCCGGTGGCGCGACCGAGCGTGCCGGATCTGGCCCCGATTGTGGCCGCTGCGACGCCCCGTGCGAGCACGCCGGTGGCGTCGCCGCTCATCGCCGCGCCCACTCCGCGGGTCAGTGCGCCGGTGGTCGCGTCGGTGATCGAACCTGTCGTCGAACCGAACGCGCCCCTTCAGAGCCCCATCGTCGCGGCGCCCGTGGCTGCGTCGATTGCGACCCCCGTACTGACGCCGGCGGTGCCGGGCCCGCGTTCCACGCCGGTGATGCCTCCCCCGACGGCCCTGACGCCGACGTCGGTGCCGCCGATCGCAGCGCGTCCGGTCACGCCCGCGCTGCCGCCGATGGCGATGCCCCCGGCGGCCTTCCCGCCGTCGGCGACCCCCTCGACCCCGGCCGCGCCGCGCCTCGAGCCTCCGCGCATCCCGACGATCGTCTTTCCGGCGGCCCGACCGCCGGCACCGCCCAGCGCGCCGACACCGGCGCTCGGCAGCGTGCAGATGCCGGCCGCCCCGGCGATTCCGCCGCGCACGACCGCCCCGTACTCCGCCGGGCCCCTTGGCGCACCGACGGTACCGCCGCTCGCGCCGCGACTGTCGGCCATGGGGACGCCGACCGGAATGCCGCCACTGGCTCCGCGTCCGTCAACCCTGGGCCCTCCGGGCGCCCCACCG
>JANLSF010000936.1:0-6020 GCA_031362285.1 Gemmatimonadota bacterium
GGCCCTCGCCGACCTGCGCGACGCGGCAGCGGGAGCCCCGGTGCCGCACCTCACCGTCGTGACCATCGAGGGTGCCGACAGCGGCGCCGTGATGATGCGCGCCGCGCGCCTCGTGCCCGGGGGGTTGCTCGGGCCCGCCAACGAAGGGGTGCGCACGACGCTGGCCTTCCAGTTCCCCGGCACGCCGGTGTTCATCGCGCTCGACAGCGGGGCCCGGGTGGTGGCGTCGCTGCCCGGCTATCCGGGGCGCGCGGCGTTCACGTCGTGGCGCGCGGTGATGTTCGGGACGCGCGCGCGCCCCGAGTGACGGAGCACGTCACGGCCGGGCCGACAGCAGAAGCCACCCGCGCCACCCGGCGGACCGGAGATCGTCGAACGCATAGGCGCCGCCCGCGCGCAGTTCGAGTCCCGGGAGGCGCACCATCGGGATCGGGTCCACCGGCAGCCGCAGGTCAATGCCGGCGACACGCCACCAGTCCGCGGCGCGCTCGACCTGTCGTCCGGCGGCGAGCACCTCGTAGAACAGCGAGACGGGTGCCGAGACCCACGCGACGCGCCCCCGTGCCGCCTGGTATCCCTCGAGCGCCCCGGCCGCGAAGGCCGGCGACTCGAACCGCTGCGAGAGCGCGGCGCCGGGCAGCAGCGTCGTGAGCAGGCCGCCGACGTGGAACTGCTCGGAAGCCGGCGCGCCGCCGTTCACGCGGCCGAACGCCCCACCGAGTTCGACCTGCGACTCGCGCGACCCGAAGCGCACGAGCGCCGATCCCACGACGCGGGTCCACGTCGTGGCGTCGGTGTTGCCATGCGCGACGTGCGCCGCGAACTCGCCGCCAAGGAGCGCGCTCCCGCCGCGGACCACCAGGAAGCGGTGCGCGGTCTCCATCCAGCCGAGCACGCGGCCCGTGCGTTGCTGCACGTCGCCACGCAGCAGCGCGGCCACGCTGCCGCCGAGCACGCCGGTGGCGTAGCGGTGCTGTCCAACGCTCGAGACGCGATCGAGGGAGAAGGCGACCGCGGCGCCCGCCTGCTCGCGGTCGAGCGTCGTGCCCGCCTTCGGCGGCACCGCGCCCTGCGACGGTTCCTCGCGCGCATAGAACGCCTGCAGTTCGAACGTCGGGCGATCCGCCCGCCAGGCCAGCGTCATCGCGCCGCCACGCCACGCTTCCCGGTTGCCGAGCAGTCCCTGCACCAGAATCGGGAACCGTCCCACGGGGTCGACGAGCGTGAGCGCCAGTCCGGCGTTCGAGCCGATGCTGCTGGTGGCGCCGATCGGCAACAGGCGCCACCCGCGCGGCCCGACGCCGTACTCCGCGTCGTGCACCGGGCCGACCGGCCACGCGCTCAGGCGCGTCGCGGGACGCGGCGGGCTCACGAGGTTCGGGGCGGCCGGCGTACCGGCCACCGCCTCGGGCCCCTCGATGGTGGCGACGCTTGCCAGCGGCGCCCCCGAGAGCGCGAGCCGGCGGAGGTCCCAGCCGCGCGCATGCAGCGTGAGGAACCAGGCGTCGCGGCCATCCCGCGACAGCTCGGGCGAATTCGCCGCCGAGAGCACGCGTGTCAGCGGCTGCCGATGGCCATCGAGGGTGAGTCGTTCGAGGTCGGCCACCCCGCCGACTTCAGAGACCACCACGAGCGACTGTCCGTCGTGGGCCCAGGTCGGCGCGAACCGGCTGGCGTGATCCGGGGGGTCGATGAAGCGAATGGCGCCGTCGGTCCGGGCCACCAGTGCGATGCGCCAGCGCCCCCCTTCGTGCAGCGCCGTCGCCACGAGCCGGCCGTCGGGAGAGACGCGGGCGCCGGCAAAGCTCCGGTCGGGCGTTCCCGCGGCGAGCACGCGCACGGTGCCGCGCTCGAGCGCCACCTCGACCACGTCGCATGAACCGGCGCCACACCGCACGCCCACGGCAAACTCGCCGTCGGGGGTCGGATCGGCCGCTCGAATCCCCTCGCCCTTCGTCACGCGGGTGACTTCGTTCAGCCGCGGGTCCCAGATGAAGAGGTCGGGACGCAACGCACCCGAGGCGAGGGGCTCCATCCGGGTGACGAGCAGGCGGCGCCCGTCGGGCAGGAAGCGAGGCTCGCCGTGCGCGCGGCCGCGCACGGGCCACAGGGTGGAGACGGCGCGCGGGCGTCGTGGCCACGGAGAGTAGTCGGCCACGTCCTCCGGGTCGCGTTCGAGCTGCCGGGCGAGCTCGCGCACCGCCTCGCTGTCCACCGGCGGTCGCGCCGTGTTCCAGATCTCGATGCGCGAGGGATCGGTGCCCGGTGCGAGGGCAATCGCGAGCCTCGACCCGTCGGGCGACAGCGCGGGGGTCCCCGCACTTCGTTCGAGCCGCGCCACGCGATCGCCCTCCACGAGGCCCGCCTCGCTGCGCTGTCGCTGCACCGCGAAGGCGCGCTCGATGACCCGCGAGGTGAACTGTCCGTACATCGCGCTCGGCGGTTCGCCGAACGACCCGGTGAAGGCGCCCTCGAAGGAGCGGGGCACGCGCGCCGACAGCCGGCGCCAGAACTGCGGCAGCACGGAGTCGCCGCGCGCCTGGGCCAGCCATTCGAGGTAGGCCGAGCCCACGAGGTAGCGCATCGAGCCGCCAAGAAACGGCCCGGCGTCGCCGAGACCATCGTACGACGGCAGCACCCCCTCGAGCGCCCAGGTGCGCAGCACGGCCGCACGCCAGACCGAGTTGGGGCGCCCGCTTGCGGACAGGCGCCCCTCGACGAGCGTGGCGTATCCCTCGGTCACCCAGCTGGGCACGCGCCGCGGAATCGGCCCGAGGTGCGGCACGATGGGCAGCAGCTGCTCGAGCCGCTCCAGCGGCTCCCGCGCGGGGCGCGCGAGATGGGCGATGTGCGCGAACTCGTGGACCGACAGCAGTTCGCCCCACGTCGTGCTGTGTCCCAGGCCGGAGCTCGGATCGGGCGGGGTCGGCCAGAAGAACATCACGGGCCCGTCCATGAACGGAAGCGCCGAGCCGTTCGGGGTGTTGATCGGATCGTCGATCACGACGTCGGTGACGATCGGCGGCAGGTATCCCACCTCGCGACCCACGGCGGTGCGGATGCCCTCCAGGCGCTCGGCCACGTGGCGGGCCCACGCCGACTGCTCCACCCGGTAGTGCACCCGGAAATGCCCGGTGCTGAAGGTGCGCCACGTCTGCGCCGGATCCGCCGACAGCACGAACTGCGCCGACGCGCCCTGCGCGGCGAGGGTGGCGACACCGAGGGTCAGGGCGACCCGGCGGAGCGTTCGGACGACGAGACGGTGCACGAGAAGGCGAGGCGGTCGGGGGGACGGTCGACTGAAAGCTGTCGCTCGGACGCGCGCCGGCAAAGCGCCCGGGCTCGCGACCGTCGACTTGCGGGCGAGGCGGCCCGCGTGCGACCGTTCGGCATGACGCACTCGCGCGCGCGCCGGGCTCCGGCTGGACTCCCGCAGGCACGGCTGGTGGTGGTGGTCGCCCTCTCGCTGGTCGCCGGCGCGCTGGGCGCGCAGCCGAGCGCGACCCGCGCGTGGGACTCGGTGTCGGCCGCGATGCACCGCCTCGCGGCGGCGGAGCGCGTGGCGCACGATGTCCCCGGCATCTGGTGGGCGGTCGTGGAGGCCCCGCGACGCGTGCTCGTGGGCGCGAGCGGCGTGGTCGCCCGCGACAGCGCGAGGCCGGCCGCGCCGGACGACGTCGTGCGCATGGGGTCCGTGACCAAGCTCGTCACCGCGCTGGCGCTGCTCCGCCGCTGGGAGGTGGGGGAGGTGGACCTCGACGCACCGATCGACCGGTTGATTCCCGAGTTGCGTCCCACCGATCCGTTCAACGGCGTGCTGAACCTGCGGCACGTGATGCGCCACCGTTCGGGGCTGGTGCGCGAGCCCCCGGTGGGCCACCTGTTCGACACCAGTGGCGTGCCCCTGTCCGAGGCGGTCGGGAGTCTCTCGCGCACGCGCCTGTTGTTCGCGCCAGGGACCCGGTTCAAGTATTCGAACGCGGGGGGCGCGGTGGTCGGGCGCGCACTCGAGATCGTCACGCGACAGCGGTTCGAAGATGCCGTGCGCGATGAGGTGTTCGGGCCGCTGGGGATGCGGGCCAGCTCCTTTTCCGACATCGCGAACGCACCGCGCGCCATGGGGGAAGGGTGGGATCTGGCCGGCCCCCCGGCCCCGGCCACGCTTGCTCCACTGGGCCTGTCGCCGGCCGGGGGGCTGCGCACGAGCGTGCGCGACATGGCGCGGCTCGCCCTCGCCCTCGCGCGCGGTGGGCGCGACAGTGCCGGCCACGCGTTCGTGAATGCCGGCACGCTCAACGAGATGACGGGGGCGGTGGAGCTCACGCCCGGGGCCGCGATCGGCACCGGTCTCGGCGTGTTCGTGGACCTCGTGCGCAATGCCCGGCGCGTCTGGCACGACGGGCTCGTGCCGGGGTTCGCCTCGACGTTGGCCTGGATGCCGTCCGATTCCATCGCCGTGGTGGTCGTGGTGAATTCGAGTCTCGGTGCCCCGTCGGCTCGCCGGTTGGCGCAGGAGGCCCTGCGACTGGCCCGTGGTGCGCACACCGGGCGTCCGCTGGATCCGCCGGCGCCCGTCGTGTCCGCGTCGAGCGCGGCGCCGCCGGCGGCCGCGGCACCGGACGCGCCTCCGGTCGCGACGGACGCCCTGCAAGCCTGGATCGGGCTCTACGAGGACGGACTGCAGCAATTCCTCGTGGGCGAAGCGGGCGGCCGGCCGGTGGTCCGCATGCCGACGCACCTGGGGACCGCGGCGGAACTCGCCGGCGACAGCGTGCGCATGCTCGCGATCTACGACGGTGAGTCGTTGGTGGCGGAGCGCGACGCCCGCGGACGCGTCGTCGCCGTCCGCATGAACGGCGCCCGGTTCGCGCGTCGCGCCCTCGGCCCGGAAAGCGGCAACCAGCTGCGGGTCGCCCCCGTGCGGCCGATGTCCGAGCTGCGACGCGAGGCGCTGGCCGCGTCGCCGCCCGAGGAGGCCGGGCGCGATGCGCCGGTCGACCTCGTCGAACTCGTGACGCTCGACCGGACCATCAAGCTCGAGGTACGGTACGCCACGAGCAACAACCTGTATGGCACGCCGTTCTACTCGCAGGCGCGCGCCTTCCTGCAGCGCCCGGCGGCGCAGGCGCTGGTGCGGGTGAACGCGAGCCTCAAGCCGTTCGGCGTCGGCGTGCTGGTGCACGACGGCTACCGGCCGTGGTACGTGACGAAGATGTTCTGGGACGGGGCCGACCCGTCGGTGCGCCCGTTCGTGGCCGACCCGTCCAAGGGCTCCAAGCACAATCGCGGCGCCGCCGTGGACCTCGCGCTCTACGACCTCGCGAGCGGCGCCACGATTCCCATGCCGAGCACCTACGACGAGACCACGATCCGCGCCTACCCCGACTTTCCGGGCGGCAGCGCGCGCGAACGGTGGGCGCGCGACCTCCTCCGGCGGTCGATGGAGCGCGAGGGGTTCCGGGTCTACGAGTACGAGTGGTGGCACTTCGACTTCACCGGATGGGAGCACTGGCCCATCTTGAACCTGCCGTTCGAGTCCCTGGGCGAACGCCGCTAGCGGACGCCCGCACCTTCCCCGTGCCCTCTGCCTCATGTCGCTCAAGCTGAAGGACATTCCCGACCATCACGACGCGGAACTCGTCATGCGGCTCTACGAGCTCCGCACCGACGCCCTGATGCGCGAGTCACGCAGCCTGATCAGTCGCGAGTACTGGCCCACGACGCTCGAGGAGGCGATGGCCGTGACCGCCTCCACGCACCCGATCAACGCGGCGTATCGCCAGGTGACGTCGTACTGGGAGATGGCGTACGGCATGGTCCGGCACGGCATCCTGCACGGCGACTACATGCTCGAGTCGAACGGCGAGGGATTGTTCGTGTTCGCCAAGATCAAGCCGTTCATCGTGGAGATGCGCGAGCGGACCTCGCCGCGCCTGATGACCAACACGGAGTGGATATCGAAGCACTCCGCGTTCGGGGCCGAGGTGATGGGGCGGATGGATGCGGCCATCGCCGGCTCG
>JANLSF010000006.1:0-4924 GCA_031362285.1 Gemmatimonadota bacterium
TGGTGGGCGGCTGGGTGGGACTCGGCGGCGTGATCGCGTACGGGGCGCTCACGGCGTGGATGGCGGCGCTCTACCTGTTCGAGGATGTGCCGGCGTGGGTGGCACCGCTCTGGCCGCTGGGGGTGGGCGTGGTGGGGTACATCTGCGCACGGGCGATCTCGCGCGGTGACCGGGTGGAGTGGAAGGGGCGCACCTACGACTCACGGTAGCGCGCGGCGACGGAAGGGCACGCCGCGCAATGGACGGGGGCAGGAGATCGAGCGGCAGGGCGCGACACTCGCGTCATGCGATCCCTCCGTGATGCCGCCCGCCTGCTCGCCGCTGCCGATTCGCTTGACGCGCTCACCAGCCTCCTCGCACCCCTTGGCTTCGGCGACGCGGATCCGCTCGACGCCGCCGCACGTGCGGCACTCGCCCTCCCGGCGAGCGTGCATGCCGCCCGCTGTGCGACCGGCGCCGGCGCGTTACGGGCGCTGGTCCTCGACGTGCGAGGCACCGAGCCGCTCACCGAGGTCCTCCCGCGGGTGGCGGCCCGGGTCGATGCGCGATCGCCGCAGTTTGCCTGGATGGTGGCCGCGACCTCGGCGCGCGGCGAGGTCGCGCTCGCCACCTGGTTGCCCGGCCCCCGCGCGCCCCGCCTGGCCGCGCTCATCGTGCACCGCTCGCAGGTGGTCGATGCCGACGCCGAGACCCTCTGCGCGCTGGCCGCGCGTCATCGGGGGCCGGACGCCCTCGTCCACGCCCAGTGGCACGAAGTGCTCGGCCGCGATGCGCTCACACGCCGCTTCTACCGCGCGCTCGAGCGCACGGTGGTGTCGCTGGCCGACGCGGTGCCACAACTCGCCTCCCCCGATGCCCGGGAACTCGCGCTGCTGGTGACGTGCCGGCTGCTGTTCCTCGCGTTCGTCGAGTCCAAGGGGTGGCTCGACGGCGACCGGGCCTGGCTCACCCATGCCGTGGACCGCACCCTGGGCACCGGGGGCGAGCTCCATCGGCGCCTGCTCCGCCCTCTCTTCTTCGGCGCGCTCAACACGCGCTGGACGCAGCGCGCCCCGGCCGCGCGCGCGCTGGGACGGCTGCCATTCCTCAACGGGGGCCTGTTTGCACCCGCGCCGGTCGAGCGGCGTTGGCGCGCGGTCCGCCTCCCCGACGATGGCATTGCGCGAATCACCGGCGACCTGCTCGCCCGACACCGGTTCACGGCGCGCGAGGACATCGCCACCGGGCTCGACGCGGCGATCGACCCCGAGATGCTCGGCCGCGCGTTCGAGTCGCTCATGTCATCGCGCGAGCGGCGCGCCAGCGGAACCTTCTTCACGCCGCCGGCGGTGGTTGCCGATGCGACCGGCCGCGCGCTGCAGGCAGCCCTCACCGCGCGCGGCGTGCCGGGACCCGCCGTGGCCCGCGCCATGGCCGGCGACCGACCCGGGGCCACGGACGCGATCGCGCTCGCTGCGGCGCTCGCATCGCTGCGCGTGCTCGACCCGGCGTGCGGGTCGGGAGCGTTTCTCGTGCACGCGCTCGATCGGCTCGCCGCGATGCGACGCGCCTGCGGCGACGCGCGCACGAGCGAGGCCATTCGGCGTGACGTGCTCGCCTCCAACCTGTTTGGCGTCGACATCCAGCCCACCGCCGTGTGGCTGTGCGAACTGCGACTCTGGCTCGCCGTGGTGATCGAGAGCGCGACCACCGACCCGCGCGCGGTGGTGGCGCTGCCCAACCTCGACCGGAACATCCGCGTGGGCGATGCGCTCGGCGGCGACGACTTTCGCGGCGCCGTCATCCGTGCTGGCGGCGGCGCCACCGTGGCGCGGCTCCGCGAGCGGTATGCGCGCGCGAGCGGTGCGCGCAAGCAGTCGCTCTCGCGTGCCCTCGATCACGCCGAGCGCGTGGCCGCCGTGTCGGCCTGCGACCAGGCGCTCGTGCAGGCCGTCGGCGAGCGCCGCGAGGCGCTGCTCGTCGCGCGCGAGCGCGACCTGTTCGGCGAACGGCCGGGACCGGGCGCCGACGCCCGCCGCGCGCTGGACGACCTCCGCGCGCGGGTGCGCGCCCTGCGCGAGCGTCGCCGCGTCCTCACCGCGGGGGGCGCCCTCCCCTTCACGTTCGGCGCACACTTCCCCGACGTGGCCGTCGCCGGCGGCTTCGACGCCGTGGTCGGCAACCCGCCGTGGGTCCGGCTGCACAACATTCCTCCGGCCACGCGCGAGCGACTGCGGCGCGCGTATCGCGTCTTTCGCGGCGCGGCCTGGACGGCGGGAGCCGAGGCGGCGCGCGCCGGGGCGGGGTTCGCGGCACAGGTGGACCTCGCGGCGCTGTTCGTCGAACGGAGCATGGGGCTGCTGGCGCCCCGCGGCGCGCTCGCCTTGCTGGTGCCCGCCAAGCTGTGGCGTTCGCTGGCCGGGGGCGGCGTGCGGCGCCTCCTGTCGGACGACGCCACCGTGCTCGCACTCGACGACTGGTCCGACGCACCCGCGATGTTCGACGCCGCAACGTATCCCTCGCTCGTCGTGGCCCGCCGCGGCCGTGATCCGGACAGCGACGTCTGCCTCACGCATCACGCGCGCGTCGCGGCCCATCGGTGGTCGGTGCCCCGATCGGCGCTCAGCTTCGATGCCACGGCGGGCAGCCCGTGGCTCGTCCTGCCGACCGACGTTCGCGTCGCCTTCGACCGGCTCCGCGCGGCCGGACCGACGCTGGCGGCCTCACCGCTTGGCCGGGCGCTCCTCGGCGTCAAGTGCGGCGCCAACGACGCGTTCCTCGTGCGCGTGGGCGCGCTCGGGCCCGGTGGCGCCGAGGTGCGCGCGCTCGGGCGCGTCGGTCGCGTCGAGCGCGCGCTGCTGCGACCCGTGCTGCGCGGAGAGGACGTCCTGCCGTGGCGCGCACGCGCGGGGCTGGACGCGATGCTCTGGACGCATGACGAACAGGGGGCGCCGCTGGCCGTGCTGCCGCCGATGGCCGCCGACTGGCTGCGCCCGTGGCGCCGGCAACTGATGGGGCGCAGCGACGCGCGGGGCGAACGGTGGTGGTCGCTCTTTCGCACCGCGGCGGCGCGCAGCGATCATCCGCGCGTGGTGTGGGCCGACGTGGCCCGGCGCCCCCGCGCGGCCCTGCTTGGCGCCGGCGACCGCACCGTGCCGCTCAACTCGTGCTACGTGCTGCCCTGCGACTCGCGCGATGACGCCCTCGCGTTCGCCGCGCTCCTCAATTCCCCGGTGGCCGCGGCCTGGCTTGACGCGCTCGCCGAACCGGCGCGCGGCGGCTATCGCCGCTACCTCGGCTGGACGCTCGCCCTGTTACCGCTCCCGCGCGACTGGGCGCGCGCGGTGGAGATCCTCGCGCCGATCGCGCGTGACGCGCTCGACGGCGCGGTGCCGGCGGATGACGCCCTGACCGACGCCGTGGCGCAAGCCTTTCGCGTGCGCCCGTCGACGCTCGCGCCGATGATCGCCTGGTGGGCCGCGTGACGGCCGGCGCGCTTCGCGCGGCCTTCGCGCAGGCGGTGCTGGCGTCGTGGGCGCCCACCGGCCGCGCCGCCGAGGGCGGTGGTGATCGTCTCGGCCGCATCACCCTGCGCCCGCACCAGCGGGACGCCGTCGCGCGCTGCCTGGAGCTGATCGCACGCTTCGGCGGCGCCCTCCTCGCCGACCAGGTCGGGCTCGGCAAGACGTTCGTGGCCCTCGCCATCGCCCGCGCGCACGGTGGGGCGTGGCTGGTGGCCCCGGCGGCGCTCCGCGACGAGTGGGCGCGCGCGGCGCGGCAGGCCGGCATGGCGCCGCTCCCGTTCACGTCGTTCGAGGCATTGAGTCGCGGCACGGTGCCGGTGGTCGACGCATCGCTCGTCATCGTCGACGAAGCCCACCACGCGCGCACGGTAACGACGCGGCGCCATCGCGCGCTGGCGTCGCTGGGCGCCGAGCGGCCGCTGCTCCTGCTGAGCGCGACGCCGGTCCACAACGCGCTCGCCGACCTCGGCGCCTGGCTGTCGCTCATCGTGGGCGAGCGCGCACGCCGGGCACCGCTCGAGGACCTGCAGGCGCTCGTCGTGCGTCGCACCGATGCCGCACTGGTGTCCCCACCACCCCGTCCCGCGGTGGACGGCGCCAGCTGGCTCGCCCTGCCGACGACGGACGACCTGCTCCACGACCTCTGTCAGTTGCCGCCCCCGGTGCCACCTCGCGACGGAGGGCGCGCCGATGCCCTCGTCCTGCTCGGCCTCGTGCGCGCCTGGAGTTCCAGCGAGGCCGCGCTCACCGCCGCGCTGCGTCGACGGCTGGCGATGGCGCGCGCGCTCGAGGACGCGCTCGCCGACGGGAGGCATCCGACGCGCGGTGAACTCGCGGCCTGGACCGCCGCCGAGAACGCGCAGCAACTGGCGTTGCCCCTGCTCGTCACGGCGGCCGTCGCCGGACGACAGGATCATGCGGCGTTGCTGGCGTTGGTCGCTCGACACGCCGATGCACTGCGGGCGCTCCTCGCCCGCCTCTCGTCGCGGCCGTCGCCGACGGACGCGGCCCGCTCGACGCACCTCGCGTCGCTCATGCGCGGCCCGCCGCCCGCGCGGGTGCTCGCCTTCACCCACAGCGCCGACACGGCGCGCGCCCTCTTCGCGCGGCTGCGCCACGTTCCCGGAACGGGCGTGCTCACCGCCGACGGCGCCGAGGTCGCGGGAGGCCGGATTGCCCGCGCCGACGCGCTCGCGCGCTTCGCGCCTCGCGCGCGCGGCGCGGCGACTCCGCACCCGCGCGATGCCATTCACCTGCTCATCGCCACCGACCTGCTGGCCGAAGGGCTCAACCTGCAGGATGCCGACGTGGTCGTGCACCTCGACCTGCCGTGGACGCCTGCGCGCCTCGAGCAGCGGGTGGGCCGGGTGGCGCGCCCGGGCTCGCCGCACGCGCGCGTGCGCGTGTTCGCCCTGGCGCCG
>JANLSF010000027.1:0-3589 GCA_031362285.1 Gemmatimonadota bacterium
GGGCGCGCATGGCGCTACTCGGGTGGTGGCTACACGATCCTCCAGTTGCTCATGGAGGACGTGACACACCAGCGCTTCGCCGACCTCATGGCCACCGAGGTGCTGGTGCCGGCGGGGATGAAGCAGAGCACGTTTGCACAACCGCTCCCCGTGGCGCTCACCGACAGCGCGGCGGTCGCCCACACCAGCGACCTCGCGCCGGTGACCGGCAATTGGCACAGCTATCCCGAGGTGGCCGCTGCGGGGCTGTGGACCACGGCCAGCGACCTGCTCCGCTTCGGCATGGCGGTGCAGGCCTCGGTGAGGGGCAAGCCGGGCGCCCTGCTCCCGGTCGAGCAGGCACGGCAGATGCTGGCGTACGAGCGCAACGACTTCTACGGCCTCGGCCTCAACCTCGAAGGCAATGGCGGCCGGCTCACCTTCAGCCACGGCGGCCGCGACGAAGGGTTCGACGCCGACTTTGCGGCGACGGCCTTCACGGGCCAGGGCGTCGCGATCATGATCAACGCGAACGACAACTCCGGCGCCGTCGGCCGGATTCACGCCGTCGTTTCGGCGCTCTACCACTGGCCGCTCGAACGGATCGCGCCGACCCCTCCCCTCGCGGTGAGCGCGTCACCTGCTGCGCTCGACGCCGTCGCCGGCCGCTACGAGATCCAGAACAATCGCATGATCACCTTTGCCGCGCGTGACGGCCGCCTGTTCACCGACCTCGATGGGCGCGAGGATCAGGAGTTCGTCCCGGTGGCGCCCGATCGCTTCGTGCGCGTCGACGGGGGGCTCGCCCTCTCGTTCCAACGCGACGCGGCGCGACGCGTGACGGCCGTGGAGGCCGTCGAGGGCGCCTTCCGGCGCATGGCACCGCGCATCGGGCCGCTCGTGACTCAGCTGCCCCGCGCCACGGATCCGTCGCCCACGAGAACCGAAGCCCTCATGCGCCTTCTCAAGGCGCTGGCCGATGGCAAGGCCGAGGGTGCAGCCGCGCAACTCGCACCTGGCGCACTGAAGGACTTCAAGGGCAACGCAATCCGCGAACTCGCGGACCTGATCGTGACCGGCTACGCCGGCGAGGAGGACGTGAGTGGCCGCGGCCTCGACCGGCACGACGGGAAGGCGGCGCGCATCGTGTACCTGCGCGCGACGAGCCGCGGCGCATCACGCGCGGTGCTCGTGTACCTTACTGCCGATGGGCTCCTGACCGACTACGACGTGGTCGTGCGCTAGCGCTCGCGCCGCCCGCACACGCGGACGTTCCTCCCCGACACATCGCTCATGCGCCCTGAGCTTCGCCTCCTCTCGACGGGCCTGGTGATCGCGGCCCTCGTCGCTTCGGCCACCGGTCTCGCGTCCGCCCAGCCACGGCCACGCCGGCATGCCGACCTGGTCGCCTTCTTCGCCGACTGGCGGGCCTTCCAGCGCCCGAAGATGGTCGGCGGCGTTCCCGACTATTCGTCGGGCGCCATGGCCGCACAGCAGCGCGCCCTCGGTGGCGTTGGCCGACGCCTGGCATCGTTCGATACCACCGGGTGGAGCATCCCGGAGCAGGTGGATTTCCACGTCGTGCGCGCCGAACTGAACGGGCTCGATTTCGACCACCGCGTGCTGCGGCCGTGGGCGAATAATCCGGCCTTCTACGTGACGGTGTTCTCGGAGGAGAGCGACCAGCCGGCCCGCGAGGGTCCCTTCGCCGCCGGCGCCGTCGAGCTCTGGAGCTTCCCCTTCCCTCTCTCCGCGTCCGATGCCGAGAAGGTCGGCGCCGGCCTGAAGGCCATACCCGGCCTGTTGCGACAGGCGCGGCGAAACCTCACCGGCAACCAGCGCGACATCTGGAGCTACGGCACGAAGAGCATGCGCGCGCAGAGCGGCGAGCTGGCCGACCTGCTCACCCGGTTGGCGACCTCGCAGGACGCGCTCAAGGCCGACGTGCAGCGGGCGAAGGACGCCACCGACGCCTTCGCCACCTGGCTCGAGTCGCAGGCGCCGTCGAAGACGGGCACGTCGGGCATCGGCGTCGCCAACTACGACTGGTACCTGAAGCACGTGCAGCTGGTGCCATTCAGCTGGCGCGACGAAGTCACGCTCATGGAACGCGAACTGGCGAGGTCGAGCGCGTTGCTGGCGCTCGAGGAGGTGCGCAATGCCGCACTCCCGCCGCAACGGGCAATCGCCAGCGCCGAGGAACATGCGCGGCGGTTCGCCGACGGGGTGACGAGCTACATGAAGTTCCTGAGCGAGCACGACATCCTCACCGTGCGCGACTGGATGGAGCCCGGCCTGCAACAGCGGGTGGGAAGCTTCGTGGCCGGGCCGCGGGAGTTCTTCAGCGAGGTGGACTACCGCGACCCCGAGGTGATGCGGACCCACGGCTATCACTGGTTCGACCTGGGCCACATGCGCCACGATCCCCATCCCGACCAGATCCGCCGCGGCGCGCTCCTGTACAACGTCTTCGTCACGCGCACCGAGGGGCACGCCACCGGCTGGGAAGAGCTGATGCTGCAGGCGGGGATGTTCGACGCGAACCCACGCTCGCGGGAGTTGATCTACATCCTGCTGGCCGAGCGCGCCGCGCGCGCGTTGGGCGACCTGCGCATGCAGAGCAACGAGTTCACCCTCGAGCAGGCGTCGCAGTTCGCATCGGACTACACGCCGCGCGGTTGGCTGGGCATGCAGGGACGCACGGTGCGCGGTGAGCAGCACCTGTACCTGCAGCAACCGGGCTACGGCACCAGCTACGTGACCGGCAAGATCCTCCTCGACGAGGCCCTGATGATGCGCCGCCGGGCGCTGGGCAACCGGTTCAACCTGCGCCAGTACATGGACGCCTTCGACGCGATCGGGCTCGTGCCCGCGTCCCTCGTGCAGTGGGAGCTGACCGGCGAGCTGACGCCGGCCGTGCGGCGGATGCTCACGTCGCGCTGAGCGGCCCGGGCAGGTGCCCTGATCCGGGTACCTTTTCGAGGTCCAGGTGTACGCTGGTGGACCGCCCGCAGGACAACGAACCATTCCGGGAACGGACGATGCGCCGAGCGCTGCTGCTGATCGTGGTGTTGCTGGCCGGACCGCCGCAGGCGGCCGAGGCCCAGGACAGCGGGGCAAATCGGAAACGCCTGCCTCAGGCCCGCATGTGTGACCAGCGCTTCAAGCTGCTCATGCTGCGCGTGGAGGATTCGACGGGCGCGCCGATCGCCGGCGTCACGATGACGCGACAGCGCGATGGCCGGAAGGAGCCACCGCTGACGGAAGTGACCTCGGCGACCGGTACGGTCAACATCGCGGATGACGCGGACCTCCGGGGCCTCCCTCCGGAGGGCGCGGCGTTCACCGTCACTCTGAAGAAGGCCGCGAAGACTCGGCGCGTGAAGATCCAGCTCGGTGCGGATGAAGGCGGCTGCCACATCGTCCTGCGGTCCGGCCCCGCGGTCGTGACGTTCTGACGGCCAGCGGTCGCTGGTGACGAGCCGGGAAGACGGCGGCGTCCCCGACTGCGGCCATCACTCCGCAATGCAAGAAGGGCGCAAAGGTTTACGATTTGGCCCGTATTGGGTTTTTCCAGTGGTGTGGTTGATAAGGGGGTGGGGCGACGCGG
>JANLSF010000035.1:0-1879 GCA_031362285.1 Gemmatimonadota bacterium
CCACTCGCAGATCGAGCGCGTGACGCTGACCGCCCCGCTGCAGGCGTTGACCGCAGCGCGCGCGTGGGCGCTGCTGCACAACCCGGCCTCGCCGCTCGCCGACGCGGCCACCCAGGCATGGGAGCGTCTCGCCACAGGCCTCTGGTCGAACCGCGACGTGTTCGACCCCATGCCGTGGGCCCCCGCCGCGCCCGTGCTCACCCACTGGGTCGACGCCACCGCGCTCGACTGGTGGCCGTTCCGGTACGAACGTCGGGGCGCCCAGTGGATCCGCTCCCCCGAATTCGCGTCGGACGCGTGGGACGTGACGCGCCGGACGCCCGACCCGAGGGCCACGCAGCGCGCCGAGCGCGACGGGACAGCGAAGAACCGGAAAGCCTTTCTCCGCCTCAGGCGAGCCGGGCGGGCGCTCCTGCCCACCGCGAGCGCAGGTGAGGTCCCCACCGCGAGCGCCAACCGACTCCTCGCCGCGCGCGTCGGTCGCCTAGCCACGTCGTTCGGCCCCGCCTGGACGTGGGCCACCGCCGGAGGCGCAGAGCCCGGTGCACGACCGCCGTGGGCCATCGTGCTGGTCATGCGCGGCGTGGGACCGTCCACTCCTGCGTCGGCTCAGGCGGCACCCGCGGCGGACGCGGCCGTGATCCGCGGCAACCAGCGCGACGACTGGGACGCGGTCGCCCGGGAGCTGCGAGCGAGTGGGGCGGAGCCGCTGTTCGTCGCCCTCACCGCCCCAGAGCGCGCGCGTGAGCGGTGGACACGGCCGGACCTGCCGATCCTGCAGTTGAGCGAGCGGGTCACACCCAAGCCGGCCGTGTTCGTGGCCTTGAACGTGGACGGCGGGCCGGTCGACGCACTGGCCGTAGGGGAGGGACTGCGCCTCGGCTCGCTGCGGTGGGACCTGGGCGAACGCCGGTGGCGCTGGGTCTCGACGTGACACGGGGCAGGCTCCCGGTGGGAGCCTGCCCCGACCACCCGCACACGGCCCCGGGCTAGGCGTCGCCGCCGCCGGTCCCGTGCCCCTTGTCCTCGAAATCGTCGTACTCGTCGTCCAGGTCCACGAGGTCATCGTCGAGGTCGTCGAACTCGTCGTCGTCGAGGTCGTCGCCCTCCTCGTCTTCGGCGTCCTCGTCCTCGTCCTCGGCTTCCTTGGCGAGCTTCAGGGGATCATCGAAGACCTTGTCCTCGTCGAGATCGTCCTCGTCGTCGTCATCGTCTTCCGCGGCTTCATCGTCGTAGTCGTCCTCGTCACCCCGGGGGGCGGCGGAGAACGGGAGGTTCGCGGCGACCCCATCCCAGAAGGGGGCGCTCAGCGCGAACTCGGGCGTCATGGATCAGTCCTCGGGTTGGGCGGTCAGTGAACTACCTGCCTCCGATATAGTCGACCCGGAGGCACAGCGTCAACACCCTGTCAACGACGGTGCATGAATTTGACACCGTCGACGGCGAAAAGGTTAACGCCCGACGGTCTCCCGCTCCCGCTTGGCCTCGCGATTGGTCTTCTTCCGGTCGCTGGCGGCGAGCAGCCGCTTGCGGAGCCGGATGCTCGCAGGGGTGATCTCGATCAGCTCGTCCTCCTCGATGTACTCGAGGGCGGCTTCGAGGGTCAGGAGGCGGGGCGGCTCGAGCTGGATGTGCTCGTCGGCCGACTTGGAGCGCATGTTCGAGAGCTTCTTTTCCTTGGTCGGGTTCACGTCCATGTCACCCGGACGCGCGTTCTCGCCGATGATCATCCCCTCGTACACGAGATCGCCGGGGGCCACGAACAGGGTGCTGCGGTCCTGCAGGTTGTTGAGGGCGAATCCCACGATCACCCCCCCCTCCATCGACACCAGGGTGCCGCGCAGGCGCCCCTCGAGCGGTCCGGCCCACTCCCCGTAGT
>JANLSF010000055.1:0-2470 GCA_031362285.1 Gemmatimonadota bacterium
CGGAAGTCACCCTCCTCCACGTCGTCAACCAGAACCCGCTTGCCCCGGCGCTCGTAGTACCAATGGAGCGTGTCAGGGAGTCTCGCTTGTCGCAGGGTGGCCCTCGCCCACTCTTCCCATTTCGAAAGCTGCTCCTCAAGAGAGCCGGGGTTCCGGTAGGGGCCCTCTGTCGGAAACAACTTCCGACGGTCGTAAACGGCGCGATTGCGGCGCTTCCGCGTGGGCCGATTGCCGGTCGAGATCCTGGGCATACCGCGCGCTCCCCGCGGCGCTCCGATGTGACCCGGGGCAGGGAGCGGAGCGGCTCCCGTTCGGCTGGCCGGCCTAGCCCCGAGATGAATAACTCGCTGCTCCCTATGCGCCGCCTTCCTCGCCGAAGGATGCGTTAGCAGGCTGCTGACAAAGACTGCGGATGCACCGCAATCGGTGGTTTGCTGTCCAGTCTGAGCGAGACGCCCCAAGGATCTGCGATCTCGCGATGCGATCGCGAGCCATCGATCCCGTTTCCGCGTGCCCTCACGCAGGGTCCGGCGCTGGTGGGAGGAGCGAGGCAAGGCGCTTGAGGTTGAGTACCCAGCCGATCATCAGTGTCTCCTCGCGAACCCGTAACAGACCCCGTCTCTTGAATCGTCGCATGCCGTGCCAGTCCTTCGCTTCGCCGAACAACTCCTCGATCTTCTTGCGGCAGCGCTGCGAGAGCTGATAGCCAGCACCGCGCTCTCGCATGCGAACCCGCGCATGGGCGAGTTGACTCCCGTTGCCCGCGACAGCAATGTGCGGCTCGATGCCACGATCGAGCGTCGCCTCAATGAAGCGCTCGCTGAAGTAGCCCTTGTCGGCGCCGAGTGTCGCGGGCGCAAAGCGAAGCCGACGCTTCGCTCGATCGAGCAGCGAGGTGCAGCCTTCTGTCTCCGACGCCGACGAGCGGAAGATCTCGACGCCGATCCCCATCAGAATCCGGTTGCGGTTCTCCATCAGCGCGTTGACGGTGTAGGCGGGGACCGCGCCGGTTCCCGTCGATCCCTTCGAGGCGAAGCGGCAATCGGTGTCGGTCGCCGACCGATGCGTCTTGTTGCTGCGCTTCTCGCCGCGGAAGTCCACCGCGCGGTTGCCCGGATCTTGCGGACCGTCTTCGTCGTCTTGATCCTGCGCCCGCAACCGTTTCTTGTACTCGTCGGGATCCATCGCCACCTCAATCGGAACAAAACTCTTGTAGCTCGCGTTCGCCCGCACCAGCGTTCCGTCGGCGCTCACGTGGCGGCTCACCAACCCTTCCGCCATCGCGCGCTTCACCGTCTCGTCGAAGAGCTTCTCCAGCACGCCCGACGCATCAAAGCGCCGCCGGCGGTTTTGGCTGAACGTCGATGCGTCCCACGCGTCCTGGTCGAGGTTCAAGCCCACGAACCAGCGCAGCGCCATGTTGCACTGCAGCTCCATCACGAGCTTGCGCTCGCTCGGAATCCCGAGCAGATACCCGCCGATCAGCGCGAGGAACAGCTGCTCGGGCGGAATCGAGGGGCGCCCGATGTCGGAGTAGAGCTCGCGGCACGACTTCCGAATCGCCTGGTCGTCGATCAGGGGCCGGATGCGACGCAACGGATGCTCGCTCGGCACGAAGCCCTCGAGGGAGAGCTGGTAAAACAACGTACGCTGCGGATCCGACTCGCCCATCATCGGCTGATACCCCCAGCCGTGCATCCTACACGAATCTGCGCGCGATTTGGGCTACTTTGTCAGCAGCCTGTTAGCAGCGGGCACTACGTGCTTCCCGGGCAGCAAGTGATCACGCATGGGCCGTATGCGTGGGTCCGGCATCCCATCTATTCCGCGGTCATCGTGCTTTGGCTCGCACTCGCCGCTGCGGACACAAGCGTGGCCGTTCTGGCCGTCACAGTGATCTACGCTGCTCCCGTCTACGCACTCTACGCGCGATCCGAAGAACGCATGATGCTCGCCCAGTTCGGAGACGCCTATCATAGGTATCAGCATTTCACAGGCATGCTGGTCCCGCGGCTCTGCACTTCACGCAATGGCCACCGATAGGTACGCGGCACTTGCCGCCCAACAAGGTGCTGCACCTGACGCGACCCAGCGTGGCCACATCGTGGCGCCGTGCCGTCTGGCGGCGTAGGGTTTGCCTCGGGCGGTGCGCTGCGGCCGCTGAGCCGCGCAGGTGAGCACCGAGCCGTTGGGCGGCAGAAGGAAGGCCAGCCGGCGCTGTGAGCGACATTGCTGGCAGTTCGGATCGTCATCCATCAAAGGAGGAATCTGCGCATGAAGTCGAACCTAGAGACCAAGGAAGGGACACGGAGTCGGTATGAGGAGCGAGCTCGGTTCCTCTCCGTCGAGGATGGCTTCAACATCAGCCGTCAGCAGCTGAGCGCCCACGCCTTCGTTGCGCAGCGGGAGCGCGCCTTCAGCCGAACCACGCCAACTGAGTTGATCGAGTGCGATCAACTCAGTTGGCGTG
>JANLSF010000059.1:0-6325 GCA_031362285.1 Gemmatimonadota bacterium
GCGCGGCAGGAGTCGTTCTCGGGGAGCGCCTACACCTCGGCGCGCATCACCACGGCCGGGAAGCGCGAGTTCAAGGAAGGGCGGTTCGAGGCCCGCATCAAGGTGCCGTCGGGGCAGGGGATCTGGCCGGCCTTCTGGTTGCTCGGCGCCAACACGGCCACCATCGGCTGGCCGCAGTCGGGCGAGATCGACATCATGGAACTCCGGGGGCAGGAGCCCAACATCCTGCTCGGCAGCCTGCACGGCCCGGGGTACTCGGGCGGGAATGCGATCACGCGCCGGTTCACCAAGGCGTCGGGCAGCTTCGACACCGGCTTCCACGTGTATCGCGTGGACTGGACCGCCGACCGGATCCGCTGGTACGTGGATGACGAGCTGTACCAGGAGGTCAACCGTGGCGACCAGCCCGGCACGTGGGTGTACGACCATCCCTTCTACATCATCCTGAACGTGGCGGTGGGCGGCGGCTTCGTGGGCGCGCCGAACGGGTCCACCACCTTCCCGCAGACCATGACCGTGGACTGGGTCCGGGTCTACCAGGCCGGCTCGTGAGTTCCGGCGGGCGCCTGAACGCGCTCGTCCGCCTCGCGGTCTCCGCGTGGCATTCGCGGCTCGGCAGCAAGACGGCCGAGCACGCGATCGTGCACTACCAGACGAAGCCCGAGGACCGCATCGCGTTTTCGCGCAAGGTCGCGTATGGCATGGGCGCCTTCGTCAACAACCTGCTGGCGGCGGCCATCGGCGGGATGATCATCATCCTGAACCTCGGGTTCGGGATGAACCCCGCGCTGGTGGGGCTGCTCGGCGCGCTGCCGCGCGCGGTGGACGCGGTGATGGACCCGCTCATGGGCTACATCTCCGACGTCACCCGGTCGCGCTGGGGGCGCCGGCGCCCGTACATCTTCATCGGCGCCATCATCTCGGGCATCACCTACGCGCTCCTCTGGCAGTTGCCGGCCGGCCACAGCGAGACCTTCTACTTCTGGTTCTTCCTGATCGGCTCGATCCTGTTCTACGTCGGCTACACGATCTTCGCGGCGCCGTGGGTGGCGCTCGGCTACGAACTCACCCCCGACTACCACGAGCGCACCCGGCTCATGGGGGTGCAGAACTTCATCGGGCAGATCGCGTACCTGGTGTCGCCGTGGTTCCTCTGGATCATGACGCACAAGGAGTGGTTCCCCACGCCCACGCAGGGCGCCTCGGGGCTCGCCATCGCCATCGGCGTGATGGCCATCGCCGTGGGCATCCTGCCGGCCATCTTCCTCCGCGAGCGGTTCGTGCACGCCGAGGTGGAGGCGCCTGCGGCGGGGACTCCGGCCGAGAGCCGCATGGCGGCGCTCCGCCGCAACGTGGTGGCATTCCTCAAGGGGTGCGCGACGACGCTGCGCTCGAAGTCCTACATCCGGCTGTGCGTGGCGACGTTCATGGTGTTCAACGGCTTCATCATGATCTCGTCGTTCCAGTCGTACGTGATCATCTACTACGTGTTCGGCGGCGACCAGGAAATGGGGGCGCGCTACGCCGGCTACTCCGGCACGCTCGGCGCCATCTCCACCTTCGCCGTGATCTTCTTCATCACCTGGCTGGCCACCAAGGTCGGCAAGCGGAAGGCGTTCTTCGTTTCCACGGCGACGTCCATCGTCGGGTACGCCCTCAAGTGGTTCTGCTACAACCCGCAGCACCCGTGGCTGGTGCTGCTCCCCGCGCCGCTGCTGGCGTTCGGCCTCGGCGGGCTGTTCACGCTGATGGGGTCGATGATCGCCGACGTCGTGGATGAGGACGAACTGGTCACGCGCGAGCGCCGCGAGGGGATGTTCGGCGCCATCTACTGGTGGGTGGTGAAGGTGGGCATGGCGGCTGCGCTGGCCGGCGGCGGGTTCCTGCTCAATGCCACCGGGTTCGACGTGGCGCTCGGCGGCAACCAGTCGCCACGCACGCTCGTGCTGATGCGGCTCTGCGACGTCTTCATCCCGCTCATCACCTCGGCCATCGCCATCTGGGTGATCTCGGGGTACAACATCACCGAGGAGCGGGCCCACGACGTGCGGAAGGAACTCGAGACGCGGCGGGGCGCGAAGCCGGTGCCCGCCACCGCGTAGCCACGGGGCCACCGGAGGGGCTTGAACGACGCGGGGGGCGGCGCACAGGCGCCGCCCCCCGCGTCGTCGCGCCGCCCCGCGTGTCATCCCACGCAGCGCAGCCCGTGTCCCACCGGGAAGCGTGCCGCGAGCTTCGCCAGCTCGCCCACGGGCTCGCTGGGCCAGCGGAAGGGCAGCGTACCGTGGAAGTCGTGGTCGCCGAAGAGCACGTCGGCCACGCCCTGGCCTTCGGAACCCGGTAGCCATGCCGCCACGAAGGCGGCCGACGCCTCGAGCTCCTCGTTGACCACCAGCGGGCGGCCCGACACGAGGACGGCCACCACCGGGATCCCCTGCGCTGCAATGCGGCGGATGGTGGCGATGTCCTCGGGGTGCCGCTCCGCGAGCGTGAGCGTGGCGCCGTACGGAGACAGGTCCGACACCTTGCTGCGCCCCGAGCCCGGCGCCACGTAGCCTCCGTCGCGGATGTCGCCCATCCCCTCGGCGTACGGCGTCTCGCCGATGACCACGATGGCGACGTCGTGCGAGCCCGTCGCGGCGGCGCTGCCGTCGGCGCTCAGGGTGGCCCCGGGCGCGACGGCCTGGATCCCTTCCCAGATCGAGGTGCCGCCGATGATGCGCCCGTTGCCGTGGGTGCCCTGCCACTCCACCGTGAAGCCGCCGCACTGGTGCCCGCGGTCGTCGGCGTTCTTCCCCGCCACGAGGACGCGCGCGCCCTTGGCCACCGGCAGCACGGCGCCGTCATGCGTGAGCAGCACCAGCGACTTCCGCACCGCCTCGCGGGCGATCTGGCGGTTCGCGGCGCCGCCGAACGTGTCGCTGTTCGACCACGGACGCTCGGACGGGCGCGGCCGCTCGAACAGCCCGTACCGCAGCTTCACCGAGAGGATGCGGCGCGTTGCGTCATCCACCCGTGCGATCGGCAGCCGACCGTCGGCCACGAGCAGCTTCAAGCTGTCGAGGCACCGCTTCCAGTCGACTGACACCATGATCATGTCCACGCCGGCATTGATCGAGCGCGCGATCGCCTCGTCCAGGTCGTCGGCCACCTGGTCCACGCCATCCCAGTCGGAGACGACGAACCCGTCGAAGCCGAGGCGTCCCTTGAGGACGTCGGTCAGCAGGTAGCGGTTGCCGTGGCACTTCTCCCCGTTCCAGCTGTTGAACGACGCCATCACGGTGAGCACCCCGTCGGCGAGCGCCGGGAGGTACGGGGCAATGTGCACGCGCTCGAGTTCGTCCTCGGAGATCGCGGTGTCGCCCTGGTCGCGGCCATGACTGGTGCCGCCGTCGCCCACCCAGTGCTTGGCGCAGGCAATCACGCTGTCGGCCCCCATCCCCGCCTGCAGTCCGCGCACGTAGCGCCCCGCGTACGACGCCACCACGGCCGGGTCCTCCGAGAAACTCTCGTAGGTGCGTCCCCAGTGGATGTTGCGCACCACCGCGAGCGTCGGGGCAAAGGTCCAGTCCACGCCGGTGGCCAGCACCTCGCGCGCGCAGAGGGCCGCGAGCCGCTCGATGAGGTCCGGGTCGCGCGCGGCGCCGAGCCCGATGTTGTGCGGAACGACGGTCGCGCCGAGGACGTTGGCGTGGCCGTGGATCGCGTCCACCGCATACAGCAGCGGAATGGGCAGCCGCCCATCATCGGTGGACACGGATGCCATCCAGTAGGCGTCGTTCATGGCCACCCAGTCGGCCGGGGCGTTGGCCCCGGGCACCGAGCCGCCGCCGCTCAGCACGGAGCCGAGATGGAAGCGCTTCACGTCGTCGGGAGTGACGGAGGCCCGTTCCCCCTGGACCATCTGGCCGAGCTTCTGGTCGAGGGTCATGCGCGCGAGCAGCGCGTTGGCGCGCTGTTCGGCGGTGCCGGTAGTCATGGAGGTGGTCATGCGAAGGAGTGGTGGGAGGAGCGCGCGGTCGTCAGTCGGCGAGCCAGAATTCGGTCCAGAGGTCGGCGGTCGAACTGCCGCCGATCCAGGCGTGGAAGTGCCCGGGTTCGGTGATGAGCGTCATGGCCCGGCCGTAGAACGCCAGGTCGCTCGGCGAGAGGGTGAATCCCACCGTGCGTCGCTCGCCGGCAGCGAGCCGCTCGCGCGAGAATCCCTTGAGCTCGCGCACCGGCCGCGTGACGTTGCCCACGAGGTCGCGGATGTAGAGCTGCACCACCTCGTCGGCCTCGCGGTCGCCGGCATTGGTCACGTCGGCCGAGATCGTGATCGTGCCGTCCATGCGCAGCACCGGGTCGCTCACGCGGATGTCGCCGTACCAGAACGGGGCGTACGAGAGGCCGTGCCCGAACGGGAAGAGCGGGGTGTGCCCGGCGTCGAGATGGAACGAGGTGTTGCCGATCGAGAGCTGCGGCGCGCGCGGCTGGATGTCGTCGATGTGCACCACGGTGTCGGGGCTCGGCGGCTTTCCCGAGTGCTTGTGGCCGTAGTAGATGGGGATCTGCCCCGTGACGCGCGGCAGCGTGGTGGGCAGCTTCCCCGATGGCGACGCCACGCCGAAGAGGACATCGGCGATCGCCGGACCGCCCATCGAACCCGGATGCCAGGCGTAGAGCAGGGCGCCGACGTTGGCGGTCGCTTGCTCGAGGGCGAGGGCGCGGCCGGCCATGACGACGAGGGTGAGTGGTTTCCCCGTGGCCGCGATGGCGGCGATCAGTTCGTCCTGGATGCCTGGCAGCCCGATGTCGGCGCGGCAGTGGGCCTCGCCGGAGAGGATCGCCTCCTCGCCGAGGACCATGACCACGGCATCGGCGCGCTCGGCGATTGCCACGGCTTCGTCGAAGCCGCTGCGGTCGCGGCTGCGCGTGGTGGCGACGCCGGCCGCATGGAGGACCTCCACCCGCTCCCCCACCAGCTCGCGGATCGCCTGCAGCGTGGTGCGGCTCAGGCTCGCGTCGCCGTCGAAGATCCAGGTGCCGAGCTGCTCGTGCGGGTCGCCGGCCAGCGGGCCGATGACCGCGAGCGTCCCGAGCCGGTCAACGGAGAGGGGGAGGGTGTGATGGTCGTTCTTGAGCAGCACGATGCTCTCGAGCGCGGCATCGCGGGCGGCCTGGAGGTGTGCGCCGTTGCCGGCGACGGGGAAGTGCGCGCGGTCCGTGTACGGGCGCTCGAACAGCCCGAGCCGCATCTTCACGCGGAGCACGTTGGCCACCATCGCGTCGAGCTGCCCGGCCGAGATGCGCCCTTCCTGCACCAGCGACACGAGGTGGTCGGCGTAGCTGCGGCTGGCCATCTCGACGTCGACGCCGGCATTGGCCGCCTCGAACGCCGAGTCGCGGTCGCTGGCGGTGAAGCCGTGCACGGCGAGCTGCCGGATGGACTCCCAGTCGCTGACCACGAGGCCGTCGAACCCCCACTCCTGCCGCAGCACCGTGCGCAGCAGGAACTCGCTCGCCGTGGCGGGGACGCCATCGAGGTCGCTGAACGACGTCATGACGGTGGCCACGCCGGCCTGCAGCGCGGCGCGGAACGGCGGCAGGTGCACGTTGCGCAGCTCGTTCTGCGGGACCGACGTGGCCCAGTAGTCGCGTCCGCTCTCGCTCGCACCGTACCCCGCGAAGTGCTTGGCACAGGCGGCGATGGAGCCGGGCTCCGCGAGATCGCGCCCCTGGAAGCCGCGTACCGAGGCCGCGCCGAGCACGCCGGTGAGGAACGGGTCCTCGCCGAACCCTTCGGCCACGCGTCCCCAGCGCGGGTCACGGCCGATGTCGATCATGGGGGCGAACGTCCAGTTCACGCCGCAGGCGGCCGCCTCGAGCGCGGCCACGCGGGCGCCGCGCTCCACCAGGCCGGGATTCCACGTCGCCGCCTGACCGAGGGGAATCGGGAACACGGTCTTGAATCCGTGGATGACGTCACGCCCCACGAGCAGCGGAACGCCGAGCCGGCTGTCCTCCACGGCAATGCGCTGCAGCTCGTTGACCGTGTCCACGTCCACTTCGTTCAGCACCGCGCCGAGGCGCCCCTCGCGGATGGCGTCGCGCAGGTGGTGGGGCACATGCTCGACGGGGCCGAAGTGGCCGTAGCGGTAGTCGCCGGTGATGAGGACGAGATCGGCGTGGACACCGGCGAGGCAGGCGGCGGTACCTTCGGTGAAGCCGCGCATGAGGCGGCTGAAGTGGAAGTCGCTGAGGTGGAGGATCGTAAGGCCGTCGAGCGCTGCGGGGAGGCGCGGCGGGGACCATTCGCGCCGAATGAGCTGGGGCGTCTCGGCGT
>JANLSF010000106.1:0-2039 GCA_031362285.1 Gemmatimonadota bacterium
CGATGCGGTGGTGCGCGCCGTACAGCGCGGGGCGCACGAGGTCGTTCATGCCGGCGTCGACGATCAGGAAATCCCGCCCCTCGCTTCCCTTCCGGTACAGGACGCGGGTCAGCAACACGCCCGACTCGGCCACGAGGAAGCGACCCGGCTCGATGGCGATCGTGCACCCCGTGGCGGCATGCACGCGCTCGGCGACCGCGGTGAGGCCGCCGAGGTCCACCGGGGGCTCGTCGTTGTAGCGCACGCCGAACCCGCCGCCAAGGTCGAGCGTGGCAATGTGTCGAGCCGCTTCCGGCGCCTCGCGGCGGAGGCGCAGCAGCAGGGCCACGAGCTTGTCGGCCGCCACGCCGTAGGGGCCGAGCTCCGTGAGCAGCGACCCGATGTGCTGCTGCAGGCCTACCAGCCTCAGCCCCTCGAGGGAGGCCGCGTGGCGCGCCGCCTCGAACGCCTGGGCGATCGGGATGCCGAACTTGTCCCCCGCCTCTCCCGTCTTCACGTACTCGTGGAACGCATGGACGGTGACTTCGGGATTCACGCGAATGGCCACGGGCGCCACGACGCCGCGGCCCCGCGCCGCCGCGGCGATGAGGGACAGCTCGGCCACCGACTCCGCCGTGATGCACGCGACCCCCGCGTCGACGGCGGCCTCGATCTCGTCCACGCGCTTCCCCACCCCGCCCACGATGATCTCGTCCGGCGTGAAGCCGGCGGCACGGGCCCGATACAGTTCGCCCGACGAGACGCAGTCCACGTGCGCGCCCGCGGCACGCAGCACGGCCAGCACGCCGAGCGCGCCATTGGCCTTCATGGCGTAGTGGATGCGATGCGGCACGGTCGCGAGCGCAGCGTCGAGGCGCGCGAACTGGTCGCGCAGCACGCCGGCGCTGTACACGTACGCGGGGGTGCCCACGGCGTCCGCGATCGCGTGGAGCGGCACCGCCTCGCAGTGGAGGGTGCCGCCAACGCGCGGAAAGGCGTCGGTCAGTACGCCTTGGCCCACAACACCTCGCAGGTGGCCGGACGGCCCGTGACCATGCAGGTCGTGGGCGCCTCGGCGGAACGGAACTCCGGATCCGGGATGCACCGGATCGTGGCCTTGGTCTCCTCCTTCACCTGCGCCTCGATGGCGGGATCGCCGCACCAGCCCGCGTACACGAAGCCGCCCTCCCCCTCCATGATCTCCTTGAACCGGTCGTACGAGACGCGCTCCCGGATCGAATGCGCCTCGCGCCGCGCGAGGGCCGCCCGGAGCAGGTCGGCCTGGATCGTCTCGAGGAGCAGCGGCAGCGCGGTCTCCAGGTCGGCCAGCGGCATCGGTTGCTTGGTGCCGGTGTCGCGGCGCGCAATCACGCACTGCCCCTGGTCGAGGTCGCGGGGGCCGAGCTCCATGCGGAGCGGGATGCCGCGCAGCTCCCACTCGTAGTACTTGGCGCCGGGCTTCATCCCCTCCCGTGCGTCGTTGTGTTTGCGGCGCCGCTGGGGCGCGGGGCTATCGAACGACCCGAGCGCGTCCTTGATCTGCTGCGCCGCGCCCAGCACGCGCGCCTTGTCCTCGTCGGTGCGGAAGATCGGCACGATGACGATCTCGATCGGCGCCAGCCGGGGCGGCGTGACGAGCCCCTTGTCGTCGGAGTGGGTCATGATCAGGCCGCCCACCATCCGCGTCGACACCCCCCAGCTCGTGTTCCAGGCGAACTCCTCGGTGCCCTCGGCGCTCTGGAACTTGAGCTCGAAGGCCTTGGCGAAGTTCTGCCCGAGGTTGTGCGAGGTGCCGGCCTGCAGCGCCTTGTTGTCCTGCATCATCGCCTCGCACGAAAAGGTGCGCAGCGCACCGGCGAACTTCTCGCTCTCCGACTTGAGCCCCGTGATCACCGGCATGGCCATGAACTGCTCCATGAAGGTCCGATAGATGGAGAGGATCCTGCGCGTCTCCTCCTCGGCTTCGTCATGCGTGGCGTGCGCCGTGTGTCCCTCCTGCCAGAGGAACTCCAGCGTGCGGAGAAAGAGCCGCGTGCGCATCTCCCACCGCACGACGTTCG
>JANLSF010000598.1:0-8630 GCA_031362285.1 Gemmatimonadota bacterium
CGCACAAGCTGCGCATCTCCGACGACAAGCTCGGTGCGCTGGAGGTGCACATCCACGTGCCGGCGGGAGCGATCCCCAAGGATGGCCCCAGCGCGGGTGTCACGATGTCGACCGCGCTGGTGTCGGCCATGAGTGGGCGGCTGGTGCGAAAGGACGTGGCGATGACCGGCGAGATCACGCTGCGCGGCCGGGTGCTCCCCATCGGCGGCGTGAAGGAGAAGGTGCTGGGCGCCCACCGGGCCGGGATCACCACGATCATCCTGCCGAAGGACAACGAGGCGGATCTCGAGGACATTCCGGAGGAAGTGAAGCAGCTGCTCACCTTCCACTGCGTGGAGACCCTGGACCAGGTGTTCGCGATCGCGCTGGTGCCGGGCTCGGTGTCCGACGGCGGCGCGCGCGAGCACCCGGAGCGGATCGCGGCCAAGGGTCACTAGTCGAGAGGTGCGCAGGGGAGGGTGGGCGTGTGGCCGGGGGCTCGCCCGGCCCCTAACTTTCCGGCTTCCCTCCCCCAAGGCTCCCGGCGTGGCCACGGACCTCCGCGACCAACTGCAGCGCTCGCTCGGATCGGCGTACACCCTCCAGCAGGAACTGGGCGGCGGCGGCATGTCGCGCGTCTTCGTGGCGCTCGACACCACGCTGGGCCGCGAGGTGGTGGTGAAGGTGCTGCCCACCGACGTGGCGGGGGTCAGCGTCGACCGGTTCAAGCGCGAGATCATGACCGCGGCCCGGCTGCAGCATCCGCACATCGTGCCCTTGCTCTCGGCCGGGGAGATGGACGGCATTCCCTACTTCACCATGCCGTTCGTGAAGGGGGACAGCCTCCGGGCGCGGCTCCGCGCACAGGACGGAGCGCCGCTGCCGCTGCCCGAGGCGATCCGGCTGATGCGCGACGTGGCGTCGGCGCTGGCGTATGCGCACAGGGAGGGGGTCGTCCACC
Source organism: Gemmatimonadota bacterium (assembly GCA_031362285.1). GTDB lineage: Bacteria > Gemmatimonadota > Gemmatimonadetes > Gemmatimonadales > Gemmatimonadaceae > JACPPC01. The sequence goes on from JANLSF010000598.1 coordinate 941, forward strand.
GTGACATCAAGCCCGACAACGTTCTCCTGTTCGGCGGCTCGGCCACGGTCACCGACTTCGGCGTCGCCAAGGCGCTCCGCGATGCCGCAGCGGCGCCGTCGGGCGACGGCGCGCTGACGCAGATGGGCATCGCCCTCGGCACGCCGATGTACATGGCGCCCGAGCAGGCCGCGGCCGATCCGGGCGTGGACAGTCGCGCCGACCTCTACGCCTTTGGCGTGATGGCCTACGAGATGCTCGCCGGCGCGCCCCCCTTCCGCGCGCGCCCGGCGCAGGAACTGCTGGTGGCGCACCTCATCGAGCTGCCGGAGAACATCCGCGATCGCCGTCCCGGGTTGCCACCCGAGCTGGCCGACCTCGTCATGCAGTGCCTCGAGAAGCGTCCCGAGGACCGGCCACAGACGGCCGACGACATCGTGGCGGCCATCGACGGGCTCTCGACAACGGGCGCAGGGCGGGCGCGGATCACGACGATGCTGCTCGGACCGCTCGCGGCGGCCGAACCGATCGGGGGGACTGGTCGGCGCGCGTTCGGCCTGTACCTGACCGCCGCCGCCCTCACCGCGGGGATGGCGAAGATTGCCGTGATCCTGTTCGCGCTTCCCGACTGGGTGTTCACGGGCGCGGCATCGCTGCTGCTGCTCGGCCTGCCGCTCTTCGCGGTCACGGCGCTCCGGCATCGCGCCGCCTTCCAGGCGCCCACCCCGACGGGGACGCGACGGGCGCAGCCCAAACCCACCTGGCGACAGGCGGCGGTCGCCACTGCCGGGTCGCTGGTGGCCTACGGCCTGTTCGTGTCCGGCTTCATCGTGCTGCGCACGCTCGGCATCGGCCCGGGCGCCTCGCTCATGGCGGCGGGCAAGTTGCGGGATCACGAGCATATCCTCGTGGCCGACTTCAGTTCCCGCGGCGGCGACTCGTCACTGGCGGCCGTGGTGACCGAGGCGCTGCGCACCGACCTCCGGCAATCGAGGGTGGTGACGCTCGCGCAGGACGGCGCGATCCGGCAGACGCTGGCCCTCATGCAGCAGCCGGCCAACGCCCGGCTCGACACGGCGCTGGCGCGACAGGTGGCGCAGCGGCAGGGCATCAAGGCCATCGTGAACGGCGAGATCCAGACCGTGGGCACGGCCTACCTCGTGGTGGCGCGCCTGACCGACGCCGCCACTGGCAACGAGCTGGTGGCCTTCCGCGAGAGCGCGAGCGACGGCGCCCAGTTGATTTCCGCGATCGACCGCTTGTCGAAGAAGTTGCGCGAGAAGATCGGCGAGTCGCTCCGCGCGTTGCGGGCCGAGCCGCCCCTGGAACAGGTGACGACGGGCTCCCTCGAGGCACTCAAGGCGTATGCGGAAGGCTCGCGCATCATCGACCGCGGGGGCGACATGCGGGAGGCGGTGCGGCTGCTCGAGCAGGCGATCGCGCTCGACACGACGTTCGCGATGGCGTACCGCAAGCTCGGCATCGTCTTGAGCAACACGGGGCTCGATCGTCCACGCGGGGACCGGTTGATCACGCGGGCGCTCGAGTACAGCGCGCGCCTCCCCGAGCTCGAGCGGTACCTGACGCAGGGCACGTACTTCATGAACGTGGCCAACGAGCCCGAGAAGGCGCTCTCGTCGTACCGGGCGGCGCTGGCGCTCGACCAGACCAACTACGTCGCGCTCAACAATTCGGCGGTGGTGCTCCTCGACCTGCGCAAGCCAGCCGAGGCCGAGGGCGTCCTGAAACGACAGCTGGCGGCGGACTCGTCGCGACCGTCCGCGTGGACCAACCTCGTGGCGGCGCTGAGTGCGCAGGGGAAGCTCGGCGAGGCCCGGAAGGCCGCCCTTGCCGCCACCAGGCGATTCCCGGAGCAACCAGCACCGGCCGTCATCCTCTCGAGCCTGCAGTACATCGACGGCCAGTACGACAGCACGCTCGCGACGCTCGCGACCTTCGAGCAGCGGATGACGCCGACGCCCGAGAACCGGGTCACCGTCGAGTCCATGCGCCTGACCGTCGAGCAGACGCGCGGACAGTTGTCAGCCAGCCGGGCGCGCAATCGGGAGACCATCAAGCTGGCACGTGAGCTCGGTGCGCAATTCAGTCCGATCGACACGGCGATGGGGTTCGTCATGCAGGATGTGTGGTTCTTCGGCGACACGGCCGGCGCCCGGCGACGCCTCGACGCGGCGCTCGCGGCCAAGCCGCTCGCCTCGATCGAGGTGGCGCGACGTCCGTACTACGACCTGGCACAGGTGCAGGCGATGCTGGGGCGCCCCTCACTCGCCCGCGCCGTCATCGCCGACCACGATGCGAACATCAAGGACTCCGTGCGGATCCGCAGCGAGCGTCAGCAGCGCGCCATCGCGCTGGCCATCACGCTCATGGCGGAAGGCAAGTTCAGCGAGGCCGTCGCGGGCTTCCGGGAGGCCGACGTGGGGCGTTGCAGCGCGTGCGCCCTGCCCATGCTCGGCATCGCCTACGACCTCGCCGGACAACGCGACTCGGCCATCGCGGTGCTCGATCGCTACCGGCGCAGCACCGACCTGACCCGGAACAACCTCGACCCGATCTTCCTGGCCGGCACGCTCAAGCGACTGGCCGAGCTCTACGACGCCAAGGGGGACGCGAAGCACGCGCTCGAGGCGTACGACATGTTCACGCGGCTCTGGGCCGATGCGGATGCGGCGCTCCAGCCGCGCGTGCAGGCGGCGCGGACGCGGGCCGAGCAGCTGCGGACGAAGCTGGGCGCCTAGCGGTCGGCGAGCACGGGAACGCCGGCAACCGCGTGGCAGCGATGCCGGCGAGCGGGGGGCCGGCCACGCGTCAGGGCCTGGGGCCCCACCGTTCCCATGCGGCAGGCGTCCACCGATCGCCGATGAGCGCCTCGAGCAGCGCCGGGAAGATCTGCTCGACGTTGTCGCTGTTGGACATCAGCACGATCCCGATCCCGGCCTCCTCGAACGTCACCATGTAGTTGGCCCAGCCGTCGTCGCGCCCTTCCTTGAAGTGGGCGGTGCCGTGTGGCGACGTGAACAGCCCCCACCCGAGCCCGTACGAGAGGGCAATGGCGTCGTCGCGCGTGGTGGTGGCGGAATCGAGCGAGGGGAACTGGTGCAGGCTCCGGATGCGCACCTGCGGGCGGAACAGCTCGCCGCGCGTCGCCGCCGAGACCTCGTGCGCGCGCATGAGGCGCGCGGCGTAGCGGGCCATGTCGCCAAGCGTCGTGGTCGCGGAGCCGGCGGCGCGCACGCTGGTGCGGCGACGCAGCTCCAACGGCGTGAGCGCGCTGTCGTGCGGGAGGGCGTGGTCGCGCTCGATGTCGCGGCCCCACGTCATGGCGGTGCGGGTCATGCCGGCGGGACCGAAGACGCGCGCGCGCATGAGCGTGTCGACGTCGATGCCGAGTCCGGCTTCGAGCACGAACTGCGCCAGGTTGATTCCTTCCCCCGAGTATCCGTAGCGCGTGCCGGGCTGGCGCTGGATGTCCAGCTTGCCGCCGGGATTCAAGAAGCGGAAGTTGGGCATCCCCGTGGTGTGGTTGAGCAGGATGCGCAGCGTGAAGCGCTCGTGCCACGGATGCGCGGCCAGGTCGGCGTACTTCTCGTAGCTCGGAAGCGGCCTGGGGAGGTAGGCGCCGATCGGGCGATCGAGATCGACGCGTCCCTCGGCGGCCAGCGAGGCCACGGCCTGCGCGAACATCGCCTTGGTGAACGAGGCGGCGTACATGGGGGTCGTGTCGGTGAGCGGCAGGGCCCGCGGCACGTCGCGCATGCCGAAGGCGCGCTGGTAGACCACGATGCCGTGGTCGACGATGGCGACGCCCAAGCCCGCGACCCGCGACGCGCGCATGAGGCGCTCCACCGTGTCGCCGGCCTGCTCGGCGCTCAGCTGGCTGCCGTCGAGTCGCCGCAGGCGGGGTGATGCCGAGGGCGAGGGCCCGGCGCCTCGATGGCAGGCGGCGAGCAGCACGGGCACGACCAGCAACCAGGTGCGAGGCATGGGCAGGCGGCAGGGTGAGAGATGCTGGCCCTACGCGCGCCGCCCGGGTGAAGTGTCACCTGCGCGTTGCCCGTGCTACGGGACGCGCGACGCATCCTCGGCCAACCAGCGCCATTTCTTCCAGTTTTCGAGCGCGACCGACTTCGGCTGCGTGCCCGGGAGGAAGTACTCCGTGTAGCGGCGCTCGATCGGCGTCGCATCGGTGGCGCTCCGGCGCGTCTCTCGATCCATGGTACCCGGCGCGACCATGGTCGGCGGCGCCCAATCGCGCGTGCCACGCCCGGCGGCCGCCATCATCCGTCCCCAGATGGGCGCGGCCAGCGTGCCACCGGCGGCGCCACGCGCGATCGTCTTCGGCCGATCGAAGCCGAGCCAGACGCCGGCGACGATGTCGGGCGTCATCCCCACGAACCAGACGTCGGTGTTGTTGTCGGTGGTGCCCGTCTTGCCGGCCACGGGCACCTGCGGCCCGAGGTACCGACGGACCGCACCGCCCGTCCCGCGCTCCACGACGTCGCGCATCATGTCGCGGATCACGTACGCGACGGCCGAGTCCATGGCAGGCGGCAGGGACACGCGCGGCGGACTCCACACGGTGCGGCCGCGCGCGTCGTCAACGCGCTGCACGAAGCGCGGGCGTACCGGCGTGCCAAGGTTGGCGAAGGTGGAATAGGCGGACACGAGGTCGAGCGGTTGCACGACACTGGCCCCGAGGGCGCTCGAGGGAAAGGGCGCCATGGGCGCCTCGATGCCGGCGCGCTTCACGAGGGCGACGACCGAGTCGGGGGTCGCCTGCATGAAGAGCTGCACGGCGACCGGGTTGCGCGACTTGGCCAGCGCCTCGCGCAGCGGGATGACGCCGAGGAATTCGCCGTCGGCGTTCCTCGGTGCATAGGGCGGGCTGCCCGGGAGGTCGATGGTGATGGCGGTGTCGCCGACCAGGTCGAGCGGCGTCATGCGAGCGCCGGCCATGGCGGCGGCGTAGACGAACGGCTTGATGCTCGACCCCGGCTGCCGAATGCCATCGACGGCGCGATTGAACGGCCCCTCCGCGTAGTTGCGCCCGCCCACGAGGGCGCGGACATCGCCCGTCTGCGCGTCCATGGCAATCGCGAGCGCCTGCAGGTAGTCGGTGCTCCCGTTGCCGGCCTCGCGCTTGGCGCGCGTGTACTTGGCGCCGCCTTCGATCGCCAGAGTGCCCTCGATCACGGCGGTGACGGCGGCGCGCTGCAGCGAGGGATCGAGGGTGGTGTACACGCGGTAGCCGCCCTGCTGCACCGGCACGCCCGCCCTCTCGGCCTGACGGCGCGCGACATCGATGAAGTACGGCGAGGACGCCGACATGCCGCCGTTGGGCTGGGCGACCACGGGCGATCCCTTCACGCGCTCGGCGTCGGCCTTGGTGATGAACCCCTGCTCCGCCATCAGGTCGAGGATGAGGTTGCGACGGCGGAGGTTGAGCCCCGGCTTGGCTGCGGGATCGTACGTGGCCGGGGCCTTGGGCATGGCCGCGAGCGATGCCGCCTCGGCGAGCGTGAGGGCGCGGGCCGATTTGCCGAAGTAGTGGCGCGCGGCGGCCTCGATGCCGTACCAGCCGTGGCCGAAGTTGATCGTGTTGAGGTAGCCCTCGAGGATCTGCTCCTTGGTGTAGTGACGCTCCATCTCGCGTGCCGCGGCCTGCTCCTTGAGCTTGCGGCCGAACGACATGTCGCGGCGGCTGATCAGGTCGGGGTGCATGTTGCCGACCAACTGCTGCGTGATGGTGCTCGCGCCCCCGCGCCTCTGGCCGAGCAGCTTGCCCTTGATCGCCCCCGCGATGCCGACGACGTCGACGCCGTCGTGGCTGTAGAAGCGGTGGTCTTCCACGGCGACGAACGCCTGACCGACGTGCTTGGGGAGCGAGGCGAGGGACACCGAGGTGCGCCATTGCTTGCCGATCTCGCCAATGAGCGTCCCGTCCCGCGCATAGACGAGCGACGACTGCGGGAGCGGGATGATCTGCCAGACCTCGCCCGTGGACGGCAGCTTGGCGACGGCTGGCGCCTGCGCCCGCGCCTCGGCGCTCGCCACGGCGACGACGCCGAAGGCGACGGCAAGGGCGCGCGACACGCGCGGGCACGAGGGATGGAGGTTCCGGTGTTCCATGGGCGACCGCGAAAGATAGCCGCGGGCCGGCGGGGGCTGAGCGGCGCGCCTGAAACCGGGGAGGTGATCGCGGCGTAGGGAGCAGCGTACGACTGACCCGGAGGAACCATGTTCGGCCTGATTTCGCTCGCCATCGCCGGCTTCGCCACCTGGCTCGGTCACGTGTTGATGCGTGACTACACGGCCTCGCGCCTCAAGTTCGTGGACGCCGTGCAGCGTCCGAGCACCGCGTGGATCGCCGGCGGCGTGGCCTTCGCCGTGGGCATGATGCTCACCCCGCTCCCGTTCATTTCCGGGCTGACCGCGCTGCTCTTCGGCGCCGGGGTGGGGACCGGCGTGGCCTCGGGCGCCAAGCGGGCGAAGGGCGCCCTGCCCCCCGGGAACTGATACGGCGCGCCGGGGGGGGCCGCCCCCACCGGCGCGGCTAGCGCCCCGGCGTTCCCCTTGGTGGGAGCGCCGGGGCGTTGTTCGTTCCGGCCCCGGTGGCCACCTTTCAGGCATGGTTTCCTCGTTGACGGTGGCGGTCGCCCAGTTCGCGCCGGTCAAGGGTGACATTGGCGCGAACCTCGACCGGATCGAGGGGGTGTTCGCGCAGGTGGACGCGCTCGAGGTCCGTCCCCAGCTGCTGGTGTTTCCCGAGACGGCCACCACGGGCTACTTCGTGGAAGGGGGAGTGCGCGACCTCTCGATGACCGCCGGCGCCCTCGCCCGCGCCCTCGATGCGCGGTACCGCGCCGCCGTGCGCGGCGCCCACGTGCTCGACGTGGTGATCGGCTTCTACGAGCGCTGGCGCAACACGTTGCACAACAGCGCGCTCGTGGTGCGGCTCGGCGCCGCGCCGGGCGGCGAAGTGCGCCATGTGCACCGCAAGAACTTCCTCCCCACCTACGGGATGTTCGACGAGGAACGGTTCGTGGAGCGCGGGCACGAGATCCGCGCCTTCGATACCGGCTGGGGACGGATGGCGGTGCTCGTGTGCGAAGACGCCTGGCACTCGCTCTCGGGGACCGTGGCGGCGCTCGACGGCGCGCAACTGGTGGCGGAGATCGCCGCGGCGCCGGCGCGCGGCGCAGGGCCGCGCGACGTCGCCATTCCGGGGCCCGCCACGGTGGCGCGGTGGGAGCGGCTGGTGCGCGACATCGCCGAGGAACATGGCGTCTACGTGGTGCTGGCGAACCTCGTGGGATCCGAGGGGGGCAAGACGTTCCAGGGGTCGAGCACGATCGTGGGGCCGCGCGGCGACGTGCGGTTGCGCGCGCCGGCGTTCGACGACGCGATCCTGACGCTCACGCTTGACCTGGCCGACCTCGACCGCGCGCGGGCGGATACGCCTATGCTCTCGGACCTGCGGACGGCGCTCCCGCACCTGCGCCGGCAGCTCGACGACGTGCGCGCGTCAGAGAAGGCGACGCTCGCGTACGACGACGACACGGCGGTGCCGCGGCGGGTGGCGGGGCCGCCGGTCGCCGGCGCCGCGGCGCGGAACGTGAAGGGCGGCGCGGGCGCGCTGCCCGTGATCACGCTGGCGCCCGCCGAACACGGGACGCCGGCGTCGCTGTCG
>JANLSF010000160.1:0-1652 GCA_031362285.1 Gemmatimonadota bacterium
AGCGCGGCGAGGCCGGTGCCGGCGACGAGCAGCAGGATGACGCCGATCATCTCCCCGCCGGTGAGGCGCAGGAGCGCGACCGCCGCGCCCACGCTTACCGTCTGGCCACCGAGACTGCCCAGCCCGGTGGCCATCGTCGCGGCCAGGCGGCTGCCCGCGGCGGGCGCCACGAGCTTGAGGGTGGCGGCGGCGGCCAGCAGCAGCGCCGCCGTGGTCATCTCCGGCGACCGGGCGACCTTGCCGTCGCCATGCGCCTCGTCGAGGCGCTTCTGCGTCGGGGCTTCACTCTTCTCGAGGTCGGAGCCGTCGGCCATGGCGCGTGCCTAGTGGGCCGCGGCGCCGAGGGCGCGCGAGGCGTTGAGCAGGAGGCCGCCGTAGACGCCATCCCATCCGGCGAGCCAGCGGCCAATGAGCGGGAGCGACGCGGCGAGGGCGGCGAGGCCGAGCATGATCTGGATCGGGAAGGCGAGCGTGAGCAGGTTGAGCTGCGGCGCGGCGCGGCCGGCCACCGCGAGCGCGACGTTCGCCACGAGCACGACGCCCATCACGGGCGCCGCCATCTTCACGCCGAGGGCGAACAGCACCGCCCCCATCTCGACGACGGCGAGGGCGCCGTGGCTGGCGTCGAGCGCGCTCCCCACGCGCACCGACTCGGTGCTGTCGGCAAGGGCGCCGAGCACGACGGTGTGCAGGTTGAACGACAGCAGCAGCGTGACCGCGAAGAGGCGCATGAAGACGCCGAGCGCATTGATCGACGTGCCTTCCATGGGATCGATGAGCGCCGACCCGTTGAGCCCGATCTGGATGGCGAGCACCTCGCCGGCCATCTCGGCGGCGCCGGCGATCATCGCCACGCCGAGGCCCATGGCGAGGCCGATCACCGTCTCGGTGGCGGCGCTGGCCGGGGTGAGGCGCGCCGCGCCCCCCGCCGTGGCCACCGCGGCCGGGGCCACGAGCAGCGTGAGCAGGATGAGCAGCCCGGCGCGCAGCGTCTTCGGCATGCCGGCCGCGGTGAAGGCCGGCGCCACCAGCATCATGCCGCCCACGCGCAGGCCGAGGAGCACGAGCGCGTCGGCCGCGCCGGGCGCGAACGGGTCGAGGCCCGGGGTCACGCGGCGAGCCCCGGCAGGGAGCGGAACAGCTCGGTGGTGTAGGTGACGGCCATCTGGATCATCCAGGGCAGCCCGACGAGGAAGACGACGCCGACGGCCACGAGCTTGGGCACGAAGGCCAGCGTCTGCTCCTGGATCTGCGTGACCGCCTGCACCACCGAGATGAGGAGGCCGACGACGAGCGCCACGAGCAGCAGGGGGCCCCCGAGGGCCAGCGCCATCATCATCGCGCGGCGCGCCAGGTCCACGACCATGAGGTCGGTCACGGCCGGAACCCCTGCACGAGGCCCTGAATCACGAGGGTCCACCCGTCGACGAGCACGAAGAGGAGCAGCTTGAAGGGGAGCGCGATCATCGCCGGCGGCACCATCATCATGCCCATCGACATCAGCACCGACGCGACGACGACGTCGATGACGATGAACGGCAGGAAGAGCGCGAAGCCGATCTGGAAGGCGGTGCGCAATTCGCTGGTGACGAAGGCCGACGTCAGCACCACGAGAGGCACGTCCTCCGGCTTGTCCACCGGGCCGGTGCGCG
>JANLSF010000164.1:0-7325 GCA_031362285.1 Gemmatimonadota bacterium
AGCGCGGCGAGGCCGACGCCCAGCGGCTGCCAGCGACCGAGCACCACGATCGCGATCGCAATGAAGCCGCGCCCGGCCGACATCCCTTCCACGAACGTGCCAGCCTGGGCAAGCACGAGCGTTCCTCCGGCGAGCCCTCCCAGGGCGCCACCGAAGAGGATGGCCCCGGCCTGCACGCGTGCCAGCGGCACTCCAGCGGCCAGTGCCGCGGCCGGATTCTCGCCGCAGGCCCTGAGTGCGAGTCCGGCGTGCGTTCGCGCGAGCCACCACGAGACCAGCGGCAGCAGGAGGATGGCCAAGTAGGTCGTCACCGGCTGGGCGAACAGCGCCGGTCCGATGATCGGCAGCGACGCGAGTCCGGGGATCGGCAGCGGACCGATGGTCGGCGTGAGCAGCGCCGCCCCCCCGGCTCCGAACAACGAGCGATACAGGGTGCCCGTGAGGCCGAGGGCCAACAACGAGACGGCCGTGCCCGTGATGATCTGGTCGGCACGCAGCCACACGGCGAACACCGCGAACACGGCGGCGACGGCCGCACCCGCCAGCATCGCCACCACGAGCCCCGCGCCAACCCCGGCGGCGCCGGCGGCCACGACACTGCCCAGTGCTCCCGCGATGATCGCGCCTTCGAGGCCGATGTTGATGATGCCCGCTCGTTCCACGATCGCCTCGCCGAGCGCGGCGAGGGCCAGCGGCGTGGCCGTGCGGACGGTTCCCTCGAGGAAGGCGCCGAGCGCGTCGGTCATCAGGTTCCCGCCTGCGCGGCCATGCGGCGCGAACGCCACCGGTCGACGGCCACCATGAGGAGGATGAGCACGGCCTCCACCACGTTCACCACCACGCTCGGCACGCCGGCATCGCGCTGCATCGCCACCGCGCCCGCTTCGAGGGCGCCAAAGAGGATTGCGGTGGCCACCACCGCAAGCGGATGCAACCGGGCAAGCAGCGCCACCGCGATCGCGCTGAAACCGTAGCCCGGCGAGATGTTCTCGTACAGCGCAAAGGTGACGCCGGCCACCTCAACGGCGCCGGCGAGTCCGGCCAGCGCGCCGCTCAGCACGAACGCCCCGAACGCGACGCGGGAGGCATCGATGCGTCCGGCGCTCGCCGCCGCGAGCGGATTCGCACCCACGACGCGCACCCGGAATCCCGCGGCCGTCCGGGTCAGCACGACAGCCAGCACGCCCGCGAGCACGAGGGCGAGGACGAAGCCTGCATGAAGTCGTGACCCCGGGATCACCAGCGGGAGCCGCGCGACGGCATCGAGGGTGGCCGACTGCGGGTAGATCCGCGAGGGTTCCTGCATCGGGCCACGCACCAACCAGCCGAGCAGGTATTGGGCGACGAAGTTGAGCATGAGGGTGCTGATCACCTCGAGCACACCGAAGCGCAGCTTGAGCACGGCCGCCACCGCAGCCCAGAGCCCGCCGGCCACGAGGCCCGCCACCAGCACCGAGGACACCACGAGCGGCGCGGGGCCGTGCCAGGCGAGCCCCATCGCGGCGGCGGCCGCCGCGCCCATCAGCAACTGCCCTTCGGCGCCGATGTTGAGCACCCCCGCGCGAAAGGCCAGCGTGATGGCGAGCCCGGTGATGAGGAGCGGCGTGGCTCGGACCAACGTCGCCGACCACACGGCATCCGGCGTCCCCGCCGCACCCCGCACGAGCGCCGCGAGAGCCACGCGCACGTCGTAGCCGCCGGCCGCGAGAATCACCGCGAGCAGGGTGAGGGCCAGCAGCACCAGCGCCACGGCCGTCCCCGCGAGGCGCACGACGTCGCGGCTCACGCAGCGCCCAGCATGGCGCGACCCACGGCCTCGCGATCTGGCGCAAGGCTCCGCACCGCACCGGCGTGCACCACGAGCACGCGATCCGACAGCGCGATCACCTCGTCGAGATCCTCCGAGTACACGACGACCGCGAGGCCGGCCGCGCGTGCTTCACGCAGCCGCGTGAGGACGTCCTCGGTGGCACGGACGTCGAGGCCGTGGGTGGGGTTCTCCACGACAAGGGCGCTCGGACGATCGCCGAGCTCGCGGGCGAGGACAAACTTCTGCTGGTTCCCGCCGGAGAGCTCGCGCATCATGGCGTCGGGCCCGGAGGCGCGCACGTCGAAGCGCGTCATGGCGTCGGCCAGTTGCACGCGACGTGAGTCCCAGTGCATCCACCCGCGCGCCGCGCCCGCCCCGGCGAGCGCGAGGTTCTCGACGAGGTCCATGGCCAACACCACGGCATCGCGGTGCCGGTCGGCCGGCACGAACGCCACGGTCGTGGGCACCTCGGCGCGTCCGCGGGTAGGCGCGAGGCGGCCCGCCAACAGGCGCAGGAGCTCGGCCTGCCCCGATCCTTCAACGGCCGCCACGCCGACGATCTCGCCCGCGCGAACCTCACAGCTCGTCGGGGCCAGCCGTTGCACGCCGCGGCCATCAATCACGCCCGCCCCGTCCAGGCGCAGCACGACCTCACCCGCCACCGTGCGCCGGTTCGCATCTTCGCTCGCCTTCGTCAGGGGCGCGCCGAGCATGGCCGTCACGAGGTCGGCCTCCGCGAGCCCCGCCATCGCGCACGCGAGTGTCACGCGACCGTGCCGGAGCACGGTGACGTCGTCGGCCACGCCGAGGGCGTCGGCCAGCTGGTGCGTGATCAGGACCACCGCCCGATCGCCCACCGCCCACCTCCGCACCCAGGCGAGCAGCTCGCGGGCCTCGGCGGGCGCAAGCACGGCGGTGGGCTCGTCGAGAATCAGCAGGCGCGCCTGATGCGCCAGCGCCTTCACGATCTCGAGCCGCTGCTGCGCGCTCACCGGCAGCGACGACACGACAGCCTCAGGGTCCAAGTGAAGTCCGGTCGCCTCGCCGATCGCGCGCACCTGGGCGGCCACGGCCGCACGATTGAAGCGTCCACGCCCTCCGAGCGCCACGTTTTCGGTCACGGTCAGGGCCGGCACGAGGGAGAAGTGCTGATGCACCATCCCGAGTCCGGCCGTGATGGCGTCGCGCGCACTCGAAAAGCGGTGCGGCATGCCCCCGACTCGCAGGGTGCCACCATCGGGGGCGGTCATCCCGAACGCCACGCGCATCAGGGTGCTCTTCCCGGACCCATTCTCGCCGAGCAGTGCGTGCACGGTTCCGGGGCGAACCGTGAGCGAGGCGCCGTCGAGCGCCACCACCGCGCCGAACCGCTTGGTGATCCCCTCGAGGACGAGGGCCGGCGCGGTCACAACCCCGACGGGGCCGCGATGAAGGTCCACGGCAACCCGAAGGTCCGCTCGAGATGCGCACCGACGGCCTTCACGCCGATCGTCTCGGTGGCGTAGTGTCCCGCGTAGATCACCGTGATACCCAACTCAGGTCCGTCGATCGCCGTGTGGTGCGGTCCTTCACCCGTGATGAACGTGTCGACCCCCAGCGCGGCTGCCTCGCGGAGCGAATCGCTCGACACGCCGGCGCCCGTGATGAGGGCCCACCGTCGCGTGCGCTTCCCCTCCACCGGGCCGGCCACCACCACCTGCCCGCCCTCGCGCTCGGCGTACGCGCGCACACGCGCGACCAACTCCGACGTGGCCACGTCGGCCACGCCGGACACACCCACGCTGATCGTCTCGTAGCGGCCGAAGCCGGCGGTCGGCTCCAGTCCCAGGGCACGCGCCAGCAGCGGGTTGTTGCCGAGGTCCGGATGCGCGTCCAGTGGAAGGTGCGCACCATAGATCGCCAGTCCGGCGGCGAAGGCGGGGGCGAGTCGCGCGCGCGCGGGGCCGACCAATCGTTGCGCGCCGTTCCAGAACAGCCCGTGGTGCACGATCAGCAACTGGGCCCCCGCCGCGATCGCCCCGCGGATCACGTCGTGCGACGCATCGACGCCCACGGCCACGCGCGTCACCGCGTGCTCGCCGCCGAGCTGCAGGCCGTTGAGCGCGCCGCCGTAGTCGGGGATGTCGTGCGTGCGCAGCAGCTCGTCGAGGTGCCGCACGAGGCGTTCGAGGGGCAGCGCGTCGGCCATCGGGCTCACTTCCTCGTGGAGTCGCTGGTGGCGCCGACCGGCAAGTGAAAGGTGCCGGCGCGGAGGGCCGTCGACACGGAATCAACCGCCTTCGAGATCGCCGGTGGAATCCGGTTCGCGAACGCCGGGTTGGGGACCCAGCGCACCACGTTGTCCTTCAGTCCGAGCGAGATCACGCGCCCGATGAACCGACGCTCCTTCACCTCGGTCGCGACGGCGAGGAGCGCGTGCGGCAGGTCGATGACCACCGAGCCCAGCATTGTCTCAGGCGCGACCCCGTTCTGGTCGGCGTTCGCGCCCACGGCGAGCACCTTGCGCTCACGCGCGGCCTGGATGATGCCGAGGCCCGCGGCATCGGCATTCTGGAAGAGCACGTCGGCACCCCGCGCCACATAGGCGAGCGCCTGCTCCTTGCCGGCGGAGACGTCGTCCCAGTTCCCGATGTACGCGGTGAGGACCTGCACCTTGGGGTTCACCGACTTCGCTCCCAGCTCGAAGGCCTTGAAGCTGGCGCGCACCGGGGGCAACTCGGTGCCGCCGATGCAGCCAAGGATGCCGCTCTTCGACACCGACGCCGCCACGATCCCGGCGAGGTAGGCGCCCTCTTCAAAGGCGAAGTCCATACCGCCGAGGTTTGCGCCGGTGGTGTGTCCGCTGGTGGTGATGTAGACGGTCTTGGGGAAGTCCTTGGCAACGCGCACGGCGGCGTCCTGGAACTCGAAGCCGTGGCCGAAGACGAGGTCGTAGCCCTGCGTGCCGTACTGCCGGAAGTTCTCGTCGAACTCCTGCGGCCCCTTTGTCTGGACATGACTGACCTGCGCACCGAGGGAGTCCTTGATGCGCATCAGGCCGGCATAGGCGCCGCCATTCCACGCCTGATCCGAGATGGGGCCCGGCGTCAACAGGGCCACCCGGATGGCCGTCGCGGATGACTGTCCGGCGGCGCCCTTGGGGGTATCGTCTTTTCCACACGCGGAAAGAGCGACCAGTGCGGTTACGGCCAGGAGCCGACGGTGCATGTGCAAAACTCCGGACGTGGAAGACGACAAGCGCCTTGCAGGCAGGCGGTTAGACGATTTGTGCAAACATGCGTTCCTGTGTGCCGACCTCGTCATTCGGCGGACCAGTGCGTCCGGAGAATGAGTTCAAGGAGGCGCTGGAGGTCATCCTGCGAATAGAAGTTGAGCGTCAGGGAGCCCTTTCCGCTCGCGTCCATCTGGATGGTGGCCGGTGTTTGCAGGTACTTCCGGAGCGCGTCGTTCGCTTCGCGAATGGCCGCACCCGGGCTGTTGGTTCCCGCGCTCGTCGACCCGCTGTCTCTTGCCGGGCGACCGCCCTTGCTCGGGCTTCGCGTCGACGCCTCGCGTGAGCGACGCTCGACCTCGCGCACGCTCCATCCTTCGTCCACCGCCTGCTTGGCGAGTTGGAGGAGGAGCCGCGTGTCGGCCACCGTGAGCAGGGCCCGCGCATGTCCCAGCGACAACTGGCCGGATCCGATGAGCGACTGGACACCGGCTGGCAGCGCGAGCACGCGAATCAGGTTCGCGATCGTCGAGCGATCCTTGCCCAGCGCGTCGGCCACCTGTTGCTGCGTGAGCCCGAACTCATCGAGGAGGCGGCGCACACCGGCCGCCTCGTCGATCGGGTTGAGGTCGGCCCGCTGCAAGTTCTCGACGAGGGCCAGGGTGAGCATCGCGCGGTCGTCGAACTCGCGGACCAGCGCCGGGATCTCGGTCCATCCGAGGCGCGTCGCGGCGCGGAGCCGGCGCTCGCCCGCGACCAGCTCGTAGCGCCCTGGTTCCTTCGCGACCGGACGCACCGTGACGGGCTGGAGCAGGCCGTTGGTCTTGAGGCTGGCTTCGAGCTCGGCGAGTTCCGCCGGATCAAACTCGCGGCGCGGCTGAAACGGATTGGCGCGAATGCTCGACACCGCGAGACTGAGCGGCGTGCCGCGGTGGTCCGGCGCCGGTGACGCCGCGGCACCGGTCGTCGTGGCATCACGGGCTTCGCGTTGTTCGCGTTGTTCGCGTTGTTCGCGCAGCGGAGCAGCGGCGCTGCCCAGCAGTGCCTCAAGCCCGCGTCCGAGGCGTCGCGGCTTTTCGGCGCTCATGTGGTGCCCTCTGGCTTACGGTCGACGACATCGACGCGTGGACCCTCGCGCGCACTGTCGCGCGCGAGGAGTTCACGCGCCACGTCCATGTACGCTTGCGCGCCTGGCGACTGCAGATCGTACAGGATGATGGGCTTGCCGAAGCTCGGTGCTTCGGCCAACCGCACGTTGCGCGGAATGCTGGCCTTGAAGACTTGTTCGCCGAAGTACTCGCGCGCATCGCCGGCCACCTGGCGCGAGAGGTTGAGTCGCGCGTCGTACATGGTGAGCAGCACGCCCTCGATGCCGAGGTTGGCATTGAGCGACTGTTGGACCACGTGGACGGTGTTGAGCAGCTGCGAGATTCCCTCGAGGGCGTAGTACTCGCACTGGAGGGGAATGAGGAGGTTGTCCGCCGCGGACAGCATGTTGATGGTGATCAATCCGAGGGATGGCGGGCAATCAATCAAAATGTAGCTATATTGTCCCCTTAGTGGCGCTATTGCGTCGCGCATCTTGTGCTCGCGGTCTGGAAACGCGACGAGCTCGATCTCGGCGCCGGCCAGATCCGGCGTCGCCGGGAGGACATCGAGAAGAGGAAACTGCACGCCGCGGACGATCGCTTCCTGCGCGCTGCACTCACCGATGAGTACGTCGTAGGTGGTTCGATCCACCTGGTTGCGCGGCAGTCCCACGCCGCTGGTCGCGTTCCCCTGCGGGTCGGCATCAATCAGCAGGGTGCGCTGCTCCGCCGCCGCCAACGAGGCGGCGAGGTTCACGGCCGTCGTCGTCTTGCCGACGCCGCCTTTCTGGTTCGCGATGGCGAGGATGCGTGTCACGAAGGGTTCCGCGGGCTGGAGGCCGCCGCCGGCTGCGGCGGTCAAGGGACGAATATACGCCGCGCCGCCTGAATTGCTCGCCCAAGTGTTTCACGTGAAACACCCCGGTGCTTCCACATGTGAATATGGGGAAAGCGCTATCGCGGGCCGATGGCAAAGCGCCAACGCGTGCTCACTCGGACCACGAGCAGCTGTGTGCCGTTGGCGATCGGTGAATCCGGAGCGTCCGTTGCCCTCGCCGACATCGACATGACGCGCACCGGCAGCACGGGACCTGGCTCCATCTCCACCGAGCTCAACTCGAGCAAGCCGATGATCGAACCGCCAGCCGCCTTGGCCATCACGTCGGCGTCGGCGCGCGCATTCTCCACGGCCTGTGCCAGCGCCTGACGGCGCGAG
>JANLSF010000168.1:0-2005 GCA_031362285.1 Gemmatimonadota bacterium
CGGCGCGATCGGCCACCCAGAGGTCGGAGGCGTAGATGAACGCCACCTGGGTGGCGCTGATCGTGGGCTGGCGGAGGAGGCGCGTGCCCTGCGCGGGGAGAGCGCTGGCGACGCCGGCGGCGAACAGGGCAATCCAGACGGGGCGTGACACGGAGGCGTGACTCACGGTCGGGGGAGACGACGATAGTGAACCGTCCGTCGGCGTGCGTGCTGTCGCTAGCGGGCCGGCGCGACAACGACCGGGTCAGGGGCTCGAGCGGGCGGACCCCAACGGGAACACCCACCGCCCGCCCCGCATCACGCGCTGCACGCTCGCCGGAGCGCCCAACGCACGGTCGAGCTCCCGGACTACGCCACGACCGGTCCGGGCGGAACGGAACCGGACGGCGTGCCCGGATCTGCGGCCTCGGGGGCGCGAGCGCGCCCATAGGTGGTCACCAGCAGGCGCAGCCGCTGGATCAGGGCGGGGGTCAGCTGATCCCAGCTGAACCGGAAACGCCAGTTGCCGCCCGGGCGACCGGGCATGTTCATCCGCGCGTCACTACCGACGCCGAGGATGTCCTGCAGGGGGACGAGCACGGTGTTCGCCACCGAGGCCATCGCGGCGCGAATCAGCGTCCAGTGCATCTCGGTTCCGTCGGCGTCGAGGTAGCGCAGGGCATAGGCCTTCTCGCGCGCCACGCTCTCCGCCGATCGCGTCGAGTCACCCTCGCCCGACGACGTCCACCAACCCACGGTGGTGTCGTTGTCGTGCGTGCCGGTGTACACCACCTGATGGCGCAGCAGGTTGTGCGGCGTGAAGGTGCCCGCCTGCTCGTCCTCGCCAAAGGCGAACTGGAGGATCGCCATGCCGGGCAAGCCCAGCCCATCGCGCAGCTCCGTGACCCCGGGGGTGATCAGGCCGAGATCCTCGGCCACGATCGGGAGGGGACCGAGAGCGGCCGTGATGGCGTCGAACAGCGCCCGGCCCGGCCCAGGTACCCAGCGCCCGCCCACGGCCGTCTCGGCGTCCCCGGGCACCTCCCAGTAGGCCTCGAAGCCGCGGAAGTGATCGAGCCGGATGCAATCGAACATCGCGAAGGCGGCCCGCACGCGACGAATCCACCACGGGAACCCGTGCGCGCGCATCGCCTCCCACCGGTAGATCGGGTTGCCCCACAACTGCCCGGTGGCGCTGAAGTAGTCCGGCGGGACACCGGCCTGCACGCGGGGACGCCCGGTCTCGTCGAGTTCGAACAGCTCGGGGTTCGCCCAGACGTCGGCGGAGTCATGCGCCACGTAGATCGGCAGGTCGCCCATGAGGCGGATGCCGCGGTCGTGCGCGGCGCTCCGCAGCCGGGTGAACTGGATGAAGAAACTGAACTGCTCGTACTGCACGCGGTCGATCGCGTCGGCGAGCGTGGAGCGCCATCGGGCGAGCGCCGCGGGCTCACGCCGTGCCGCGCCGCGTTCCCAGGCGGTCCACGACGCGCCGCCCTGCGCCTGCTTGAGGGCCATGAACAGGGCGAAGTCGGGGAGCCAGTCGGCGTTCGCGCGCACGAAGGCCGCGTAGCGTGGATCGTCGCGCTGGCGCGCCTGGTACGCCGCCTCGAGCACGGCGCGCTTGTGGGCGATGACCCGTTCGTAGTCCACCTCGTGCGCGGGCAAGGTGCTGCGGTTCCCGGGAACGCTGATGAGCAGCGGATTGCCGGCAAAGGCCGAGAAGCACTGGTAGGGCGAGTCGCCGTACCCGGTGGGGCCGAGCGGCAGCATCTGCCAGATCGTGAGCCCCGCCTCGACCATCGTGTCGAGGAAGCGGTGGGCCTCGGTCCCCAGTTCACCGATCCCGTTGGGACCGGGGAGCGAGGTCGGATGCAGCAGCACGCCGGCGGCGCGCGGGAACGCGGCCGTCGCCGACCCCTCGGGGGTCACGACCGCTCTCATCTCACGCCGCTCGCGCGATCGAATCGGCGCGCAGGCACCGGACGGTCGGTCATGTCGCGGTTGATGCGCATCGAACACGGGC
>JANLSF010000171.1:0-3149 GCA_031362285.1 Gemmatimonadota bacterium
GCCACCGAAGAGCTGGCCCACGGCGTCGCCGATCGGGTGCAGTCCCGGCTCCAGGCCATGCTGCCGCGCCGACGCGAAGCCGAACATGAGCAGCAAGGTGAGCATCAGCGAGGCGATCATGCTGAGGATCAGCACGGCCTCCGCTTGGTGCGTCCCGGGCCCCTGCAGTCGCTTGGGCTTCGTGACGAGGCGCCGCCAGATCAACGCACTCACGAGCGTGAGGACGAGCAGCGCGAACAGCTCCTGCGAGAGCGTGTACAGCGCGAACGCCGGCTTCGGGAGGAACGCGTCGTACGAGAACCCGGTGACGATCCCCTGGATGAAGATCTCGAGCGAGCCGATCGTGAGGACGATGAAGCCCCAGAACACGCCGGCGTGGAGCGGCCCCGCCAGCGGATCGCGCAGGATCTTGCTCTGCCCGAAGCCGATGAACAGCAGGTTCCTGAGCCGCGTCGGCACCTCGTCGATGCGCGAGCCCTCGGCGCCCTTGCCGAACTGGAGGTAGCGCGCGAGGCGCTGTGCGTTGAAGCTGAAGAAGCCCGCCCCGCCGACAAGCAGGGCGGCGAACACGACGTTTCCGGCGGTCAACTGCTCCATCGCGGGCGGGCTCCTGTGGTCTAGCGGTTGGCGCGGGCGGCCCTCACGGCCTCGGTCAGCTTGGGCACCACCTCGAAGGCATCACCCACGATGCCGTAGTCCGCGACCTTGAAGATCGGGGCTTCCTTGTCCTTGTTGATCGCGACGATCGTCTTCGAGGTGCGCATGCCGGCGAGGTGCTGGATGGCGCCGCTGACACCGACGGCCACGTACAGGTCGGGGCTCACGAGACGCCCGGTCTGGCCGATCTGGTCGGAGTGCGGACGCCAGCCGTCGTCCGTGACGGCGCGCGTGGCGCCGACCGCCGCGTTGCCGAAGGCCTCGGCGAGGTCCTCGACCAGCTTGAAGTTCTCCGCCGCCTTGAGGCCGCGTCCGCCGGTCACGATGATCGGCGCCTCCCCCAGGTCGAGCTTGGCCGTGTTGCCCGTGGTGACGCCGGTGGTCTTCACCCGCGAGGCCGCCGGGTCGCCCGCGGGCGCCACCGTCTCCACGGCGGCCGTGGCCGCCGCGCTGACGGGGGTGAAGGCGCCGGGCCGCACCGAGACCACGGCGGGGTTCCCGGTGAGGCTGATCTTCGCCAGCACCTTGCCCGTGTTCACGGGGTGCGTGGCCACGATCGCCGCCCCCTCCATGGCGAGCGTGGTCACGTCAGCCGCCATGCCGACACCGAGCCGGGCCGCGACGCGGGGAGCGAGGTCCTTGCCGTGCGCGCTCGCCGGCAGCACGACGCCGCGATAGCCCCCCGCCTTGACGCGCTCCGCGATCGCCGCGCTCGTCGCCTCGGGATTGTGCAGGGCGAACGCCTCGTGCTCGATCACGAATACCTTGGTGGCGCCGCACTCGCCGAGCGCCGCCGCCTTGGCGGCGATGCCCGGTGCGCCGACCAGCAGCGCGTGCACCTCGCCCCCGGTGGCGCTGGCCAGCAGCTTCGCCGCCGTCACCGCCTCGTGGGACACCTTGCGGATCTCGCCGGAGCGGGCCTCCGCGACTGCCAGGAAATTCGTCATGGTCAGAGCACCTTCGCTTCGGTCTGCAGGAGCCGCACCAGTTCGGGGACGGCGTCCGCCCCCTCCCCGATGATCCGTCCGGCGTTGCGCTCCGGCGGCAGCTCCATCGTGGTCACGGTCACGGTGACGGCGCCGAGTTGCGCCGGCTTCACCTCGAGCGGCTTCTTCTTCGCCGCCATGATGCCCTTGAGCGACGGGTAGCGCGGGCGCGCCACGCCTTCGTCGATCGTCACCACGGCCGGCAGCGGGAAGCTCACCGTCTCGCTGGCACCCTCGAGCTCGCGCTGTGCCGTGCCGGTGGTCTTCGCACTCACGTCCAGCCGCGACGCCGCCGTGACGCACGGCAACCCGAGCAGTTCGGCCACCATCGGGCCCACGCTCTGGTTCGACGAGTCGATCGACATGCGGCCGAACAGGATCAGGTCGTAGTTGCCGCCCTTGAGCTCGGCGGCGAGCGCCTGCGCGATCGCGTAGCCGTCGAACGGCACCGCGTCGGCCTTGAGGTGCACCGCCTTGTCGATCCCCATGGAGAGCGCCTTGCGGAGCGTCTCGCCCACGCTGTCGGGACCGAGGCAGATGGCCGTGACCTCGCCGCCCCCGCCCTTCTCGTTGACCTGCAGCGCCGCTTCGGCGGCATAGCCGTCGAAGTCGCTCATGTCGTACTTGAGGCCGGTCTCGTCCACCGCCGAGCCGCCGGCGGCGATCTTGAACTTCACGTCCATGTCGGGGACGCGCTTGATGCAGACGGCTATCTTCACCGCGCCAACTCCAGTCGAATTTGTGTCGAAGGACGAGTGGAACGCGCGAAAGCTAGCCGTGCGGACCGCACCCCAACACCGTCAAGCCACCGCGAGGGCAGGACCATGATTCCGAGTGCCACCGAGCGTCCGCTGGCTGTGGTCACCGGCGCCTCGGCCGGGCTGGGCAAGGTGTTCGCCCAGCGGCTGGCCGCTTCCGGCCATGACCTCGCCCTCGTCGCCCGCGACGCCGGCCGTCTCGAGACCCTGGCCGCCGAACTCTCGGCCGCCCACGGGATCTCCGCCGAGGCCTGGCCAGCGGACCTCGGGCGACCCGAGGACGTGGACCGGCTGGTCGGCCGCCTTCGCGCGCATCCCCGACTGGCCGTTCTCGTCAACAATGCCGGCTTCGGCACCAACGGCGTGCTCGCCAAGGCGGACCCGGCCGGACAGGAGCTGATGCTGGCCGTCCACGTGGTCGCCACCAGCCGGCTGTCGCAGGCGGCCCTCCCCGGCATGTTGGCGCGAAGTCGGGGCACGATCATCAACGTGTCGTCCGTGGCGAGCTTCACGGCCACGCTGGGCAACGTCAACTACTGCGCCACGAAGGCGTACGTCCGGGTCTTCTCCGAGGCGCTCGCCCTCGAGTGCGCGGGGCGTGGGGTCACCGTGCAGGCACTCTGCCCCGGCTTCACGTACACGGAGTTCCACGACCGGGTGGGGATGGATCGCGGCCGGATCCCCGCGTGGCTGTGGATGGGCGCCGAACGGGTGATCGACGAATCGCTCGCGGCGGCGCGCGCCGGTG
>JANLSF010000174.1:0-3215 GCA_031362285.1 Gemmatimonadota bacterium
GACGGTCCGTTCATCCAGCTCAATTGTGCCGCCCTCCCCGAGGGGCTGATCGAGAGCGTCCTGTTCGGGCACGAAAAGGGCGCCTTCACCGGCGCCGTGAAGCGCATGGAGGGGGCGTTCGAGCGGGCGCACCGCGGCACGTTGCTCCTCGACGAAATCAGCGAGATGCGCCTCGACCTCCAGGCGAAGCTCCTCCGCGTGCTGCAGGAACGGGAGTTCGAGCGCGTCGGCGGCACGACGCCGATCCGCGTGGACGTGCGCGTGATCGCCACGACCAACCGGGATCTCGCCACCGAGGCCGCCACCGGACAGTTCCGGCAGGACCTCTACTTCCGGCTCGCCGTCATCCCGATCCTCATTCCGCCGCTTCGCGAACGTCGCGACGACATCCCCCTGCTCGCCATGCGCTTTGCGGTGAAGATGGGGCAGGATCTGGGCAAGGAGATCACCGGTCTCGCCCCCGAGGCCGTGGCCTGGTTGATGACGCAGGAGTGGATGGGCAACGTGCGTGAGCTGCAGCACGCCGTGGAGCGGGCGGTGATCCTCTCCACCGAGGGGATCATTCCGCTCCGGGCCTTCGACGCGAGTCGCTTCGGGCTGGCGACCCCGCGATCCATGCCGGCCATCGGCGAGCGGCCGATGCGAAACTCTGGGCCGGTGCCCGTGGTGCATCCCGGCGCGATGAGCCCGGGTCCCTCGTCGTACTCCCCGCCTGCGGGAGTCCCGGTTCCGGCGGGGATGCCGAACGATGTCACGTTGACCAACCTGAACGTGGCGGACGCCGAACGCGTGCTGATCCAGCGCGCCCTCGAAGTGGCGCGCGGCAATCGCACGAAGGCGGCAGACCTGCTCGGCATCAGCGTGCGCACGCTGCGCAACAAGCTCAACCAGCCGGGCGACGACGCGGACGACGCGACGGGCTGAGCGGGACCACCAAGCGGAAGAAATGATCCCCCGACGGTAAACGTTGCCGGGGTGAGCCGCTTCGTGACGGTCGCGCGACGATGACCGTGGACGACCCGCAACGCGATACAAGTCAACAACTTGCGCGCTCGCGAGACGCACGCTCGCGGTCTGGCACCGGCATTGCTTTAGGAGGGGGTGTCCACCTTCCCCCCGGAGTTGCCGATGGCCATCAACCTGGTCGCACGCACCACCCACGCCGACGACCTCAAGGCGAGCCTCGACGCGAGCGTGCAGCGCACGCGCGTGATCGCCGATCGGGTCGCGCGCGCGTCGTCGGAGCAGCGCGGATTCACGCTGCCCGCCGAGGGCGCATCGGGCGCCGAGGCGGACGGGCCGATCGACCTCGAACAGGAGATGGTGAGCCTGGCCGATGAGAACCTCCGCTTCGAGGCCACGGCCAAGCTGCTGCGCGACACCTACGCCGGGCTGCGCGAAAGCCTGAAGGAGCGCTAGCCATGACCGCACCCCTCAAGCCCCTGTCCGACGGCACGCAGCCGCTCATCCGCCCGCTCTTTCGCACGATGGGCATCGCGGCCAGCGGCCTCTCGGCGCAGCGCGCGCGCATGGAGGTCATTGCGACGAACATCGCGAACGCCGAGACCACCCGCACGCCCGACGGCGGGCCCTACAAGCGGAAGGAGGTGGCCCTGCGCGCGGCGCAACCCGTGGCCTTCCAGGATGCCTTCTCGCGGGCGATGGGCGTGCCCGAGGTCGTCTCGATGCTTCCGCCGCTCCCGTTCGGAGATGCGGTGGCGGATCGCGCCGCTGGTGTCGAGGTCGCCGGCATCGTCGAGGACCAGACGGAAGGCCCCAAGGTGTTCCAGCCGGGCCACCCGGACGCCGACAAGGACGGGTTCGTACGCTATCCCAACGTGCGTCTCACCGACGAAGTCGTGGACCTGATGGACGCCCGACGACAGTACGAGGCGAACGCCACGGTCTTCCAGGTGGCCAAGCAGATGATGCGCCGCGCCATCGACATCTAGCTCACCCACGACCGCCATGAACATCCAGCCCGTCCCCACCCCGATCCTGCCCGACCCGCGTGAGCGCCATGCCGACGGCACCGGGACACGCGGCGCCGACCGCGCGCACTCGGCCCCGCTGCCCCCCACCCCGCCGCGCGCGGCTCCCGTCGCCGCGTCGAGCACCCCGCCGGCCCGCAGCAGCTTCGGCACCACCAGCGCTCGCAGCGACGTCCAGCCGCCCGAGGGCACCGACCCGAAGCTCTGGAGCATCCTCACCACGGAGGAGCGCAGCTACTTCGCGCGGTCGAGCGCGCAAGGACCGCTGACATACGCCCGCGTGATGCTCGGCGACGCCGGCGCGACGGGCGCTCCGCTGTCGGCGTCCATGCGCGGCATTCGCCTCGACGTGCGAGGCTGACCCGATGAGTGATCCGATCGGGCGTGCCGCCCTCTCCGCGTTTTCCCCGGCGTCCGCCGGCATTGGCCAGACGGGCGACCGCGCGGCCATCACGGTGCCCGTCACGAGGGACGGCCCGGCCGCCCCATTCGGCGACCTCCTCACCAAGGCGCTCGGCGACGTGTCGCAGGCCCAGGACCACGCCGCCGAGACGCTCGGCGCCTTCCTGCGCGGCGAGCCGATCGAGCTGCACCGCGTGATGGCGGCGTCGGAAGAAGCCCAGATCTCGCTGCAGATGCTCATCGAGGTCCGCAACAAGTTCCTTGATGCCTACCGGACCCTCACCTCGATGCAGGCATGAGCGCACAACTGGACATGCTCGTCGCGCGCCTCGGCGGCATGCGGCGCGTGATCACCCTCCTGGTCGGCCTCGGCTTTGCCGCGGGCATCCTCATGGTCTCGCGCATGGTCGCGGCGCCCAACTGGATGCCGGCCGTCTCGGGCGCTGAGCCGCAGGTCATCTCCGCGCTCGAGGCGCGCCTGAAGACGGCGGGCATCCCGTACGAGGTGGCCGGGGCGGGCACCGAGCTCCGCGTCGCCGAGCCCGACTTCGCCCGCGCTCGCGTGGCGATGGCCAAGGATGGCATGCCGGGTGCGACGGGCGGCTACGACGTGCTCGACAAGGCCGGTCCGATGATGTCGGAGAACATGTTCCGCACCAACTTCCGCCGGGCCATCGAGGGCGAACTCTCGCGCACCATCGGCGAGATGCGCGGCGTGCGCCGTGCCCGCGTGCTGGTGGCGATGCCCGAGCAGGCCGCCTTTCGCCGCCCCGATGACCGGCCGGTGACGGCGTCGGTGGTCGTGTCGCTCGAGAGCGGTGC
>JANLSF010000189.1:0-3219 GCA_031362285.1 Gemmatimonadota bacterium
CTCTGGGTTGCCAACGCCGACATGAGCGCACCCGTCAAGCTGCCGGTGACGACCAACATCAACGCGCCTGGCGTCTGGTCTCCCGACGGCGCGCGCATCGCGGTCACGACCAGCGAGTTCGGCCTTGGCAAGGTCGTCGTGGTGCCGGTCGCGGGCGGTGCCGCGCAACGGGTCACGCGTGGTGCCGGACTCGAGATCCCAACCGCCTGGCACCCCGACGGCGACCGCCTCGTGTACCAAGCCTCCGCCGAGGGCGGTGCGGTCACCACGTTCGTGGCCTCACTCAAGACCGGTGCCAGCGTACCGCTCATTCCCGGCGAAAAGCGTCCCGTCTTTGGTTTCCCCTCACCGGACGGGTCGCGCATCGCGTACTTCGTCGTCGATGGCGCGAAAGCCACGATCTGGTTGGCCGACGGCAGCGGCGGCAACCCACGCCAACTGACAACGGAGGGGTTCGAGAGCCTCGGGGACGCGCCCTGGTCGCCTGATGGGAAGGAGTTGCTGTACGAGTCGCGCCGGACCGGTACGGCGGACCTCTGGGTGCTCCCGATCGACGGCGGCAAGCCGCGCCAGCTCACGCGCGACGTGCGCAATGACTTCCTTGGCTCGTGGTCAGGCGACGGCGAGTGGGTGGCGTTCATCTCCGAGCGCGGGCGGCAGACCGACGTCTGGCTGGTGCCGGCGGCGGGCGGCGTCGAGCAGCGCGTCACGGAAAGTGCGATCGAAGAGCAGGGCAGGCCGCGCTGGCGGCCGGGAACACACGAGCTGGCGATCACCACCAACACACAGAAGAGCGGCGTCTGGGCCATGGAGCTGGCCAGCGGGACGGAACGTCGACTCACCCCGGACTCGCTCCGGGTCAACGCTCGAGGTGTGTCGCCCGATGGCAAGTCCGTCCTCTTCCAGATCGAGCGCGGAGGCGGCATCCAGGATCTTGCCGTGGTGCCCGTCGCGGGCGGCCCTTGGAAGTCGCTCGTTGCCGGCGGTGGACGCACCTTCAACTCCAGCCGGTCGCCCGATGGCTCGAAGGTCGTGTTCGACTCCGATCGCGCCGGAACGGAGGATGTCTGGGTCGTTGATGCCGCCGGAGGGGCGCCGCGCCAACTCGTGAACTGGGATGGCTTCGAGAGCAGTCCCGCCTGGAGCGGCGACGGTTCCGCGATCTACTTCGTTTCCGATCGCGACGCCAAGCAGGGTGACCTCTGGAGAGTGCCCGTGTCGGGGGGCGAACCGGTCCGCGTCACGAAGGATGGCAGCATTGATGCCGCCTGGACTCGTGCGGGCGTGGCCGAGGTGTTCGTCGAGGTCATCAGCGCCCGCGGCGGGCAGTTGGCGATCTCGCGCGTGCTCAAGGACGGGCGCCTGCAGTCGGTGTGGGACAAGACCAACACCGGTTTCGGTGCCATCTCACCCGCCGGCGATTCGATCGTGGCGCAAGTGGAACAGGCCGACGGCAAGTTGGTCAGCACGATCCTTCCCGCCGGTGGTGGTGCGGGCCGCAAGATCCTCAGGGCGAACGAGCAGGTCTATGCCTGGTCGAACGACGGCAAGTGGATGCTGTACCTGACGACCGTGGCCGGCGAGCCCGAGCTGGGGCTCCTCAACGTCGCCGACGGCACCACTCGTCGCCTCACGACGACGCCGGAGGGCGAGTACGACGCGAGCTTCACCCCCGACGCGAAGACGGTCGTCTTCCGGCGGCGCGTGCGCCAGCAGGCGATCTGGACCACCGACCTGACGAAGCTGCTCAACGCGAAGCGGTAGGTGCGGCGGCTTGCCCAGGCCTACGGGCGGACGCGCACCGTTCGCTCGTAGGCGACCTTCCCCTCCCACGTCAGCATGCGCAGCTGGTAGCTCCCCGGCGCCGGCGGCGCGAACTCCGCGTCGAACGTCTCCCCGGGCCAGAGCGCTTTCCGTGACGGTCCCTCGACCGACTGCGCGCGTGGCAACTCGAAGCCATCCTTGGCCATCGAGCGCCAGCGCGCGGACTTCCCGTCGTGCACCAGTTCGAAGGTCGCGCTCGCTTCCGGCTGGATGTTGATGAACCGCATCCGCACCCTGTGCCCGGCGCGCATGGTGAACTCGGGCTCGGTGCTGCTGCCGTTCACGACCGGGCCACCGAGGGCGGTACGATCCAACCCGGCCGTGAACACCAGGTCGCGCGAGGGATCCCACCGCTGCCCGGGCTCGAGCACCACGATGGGGCCGAAGAGTCCCGCGCTCAGTTGGGCGAAGTCGTTCAGGTGCGTGTGGTAGATGAAGGTGCCCGCGCGCTTGAGGGTGAGCCGCGCCACGAACGAATCACCCGGTGCGATGGCGGGCGCCACCTTGGTGCCGGTACCGCTCAGCCCCGCGACCCCGTCGGACCAGCTCTCCAGCTCCAGCCCGTGCCAGTGGATGGCCGAGGGTTCGGCCAGGGTGTTGTGCACGGTGATGTCGGTGGGTTCGCCGCGCGTGAGCACGACGAGGTCGCCGCGCGGCACCACCGGCGCAGGCAGGGACGCGCCACTGGTCGGTGCCAGCCTCATCACGATCGGCGCCAGATGTCCCGTGTCCGGCGCGACACCGTGGGCGATCACGGCCGAGAGGCGCCGCACGTTGGCACGCGCCGCCTCGGCGGACCGCGCGCGGACGGCCACGGCAATCACGAGGCCCGACATGTGCTTGCGCGGGTCGGCGGAATGCGCCTCGTGCCCACCTTCGGGGGGCGCATCGAGACGCGCGGCCGCGCTCACGTGATAGCTGTTGTGACAGTGGAAGAGCCAGTTGCCCGGGGTGGCGGGCGACCAGACGATCCGCATCGTGGTGCGCGGCTCCATCAGTTCGGTCACCGCCATGCGTTGCGCCGCGGCCTCGTACGTGGTGTCCGAGCGGGCGTCGCCCCGCGCATCCACGCGATAGTAGGCACCGTGGAGGTGCATGGGATGCTGCTGGATCGTGGGATTCACCACGCGCCACCGCAGGGTGTCGCCTTCGGTGACGTCGAAGTGCTCCGTGTACGGCCATGACCGACCGTTGATCGCGTAGGCGTTGTGGTCGGTCTTGTCGGGCCGGATGCGCGACCAGATGTTCAGGACCAGGATGCGATCGTCAGTGCGCGCGCCCGGCTCGTCCACGACAATGGCGCCAGCGAGTTGTTCGGTCTCGCGGAACACCGGCCCCCACGGGGCGCCGCGGGCGCCATACACGTAGGTGCCGGCTGTCGTCGCCGTGAATTCG
>JANLSF010000195.1:0-4073 GCA_031362285.1 Gemmatimonadota bacterium
GGCGGTTCAACGCCCGCCGGGGGCGCTAGGCCGATGGCACGCACCTTCCACGAACTCACGCCGCCCGCCGAACGGGCCATCCTGATCGGCGCGCCCCGCAAGGGCGCGGGCGCCAAGCATATCGTGCAGGAGCACCTCGAAGAGTTGGCGCGGCTGGCCGACACGGCCGGGGCGACCGTGGTCGGCTCGCTCACGCAGCAGCTCGACCGCCCACACGCCGGCACCTACCTCGGCAAGGGGAAGATCGAGGAGCTGACGGCGCTGGCCGCCGAGAAGAATGCGTCGCTGATCCTCTTCGACGACGAGCTCTCGCCGGCGCAGGGCAAGGCGATCGAGGATGCGGTGGGGAAGCGGGTGATGGATCGCGCCGAGCTCATTCTCGACATCTTCGCCGTGCGGGCCCGGAGCGCCGAGGCGAAGATGCAGGTGGAGCTGGCGCAGCTCAACTACCTGCTGCCGCGCCTGACTCGGATGTGGACCCACCTCGAGAAGTTCCGGGGCGGCATCGGCATGCGGGGCCCGGGCGAGACCCAGCTGGAGACCGACCGTCGGCTCATTGGCCACCGGCTGCGCGTGCTCAAGGACAAGCTGGCCGACGTCACTCGCTCGCGGGCCGTGCAGCGTGCCGGCCGGAAGGACGCGTTTCGCACCGCGCTCGTGGGCTACACGAATGCCGGCAAGTCGAGCGTGCTGCGCGGGCTTTCGGGGCAGCAGGACATCTTCGTGGAGGACCGGCTGTTCGCGACGCTCGACCCGCTCACCCGCGAGGTGATCGTGGGCGACACGGCGCATGTGCTGGTCACCGATACCGTGGGGTTCATCCGGAAGCTGCCGCATCACCTGGTGGCGAGTTTCCGGGCCACGCTCGAGGAGGTGACCGAGGCCGCCGTGCTGCTGCACGTCATCGATGCCAGCGACCCGGCGTGGGAGGAGCACCGCGAGGTGGTCGACGAGGTGCTGGCCGACCTCGGGGTGCACGACACGCCGGTGGTCCACGTGTTCAACAAGGTGGACCTGCTGCCGCCTGCCGAGGCCGAGGCGATGGAGGCTCGGATGGCCGCGCTGGTGCCGGGGTCGGTGTTCGTGTCGTGCGTGAAGCCCGGGGGACTCGCGGCGCTCGGCGCCCGGCTGCTCGAGCTGCAGCAGGGCTCGCGGCCGGTGCAGGAATTCCGGGTGCCGGCCGCGGACGGCCGCACGCTGGCGGAACTGTACCGGAGCGGGGAAGTGGTGGAGCAGACGACCGATGGGGACGTGGTGGTGGTGCGGGCGCGGGTGGCGGCGGAGCTGGCGGGGCGGTTGCGGGCGCGGTTGGGCGGCTGACCGCTTCCGGGCTACGAGAGCGCGACGGCTTCGCCCGGGCGCGAGGGCTGCCGCTGTGTCATGTCGGCCGGGACTTGGCCGTTCGCTGGCGCTCCGCCGGCGAACGCCTTGGCCGCGATCGGCGGAGGTACAATCGCAGCGAGGGCTTCGGCCGGCGTGATGCGCTCGTAGTCCACGGGATGGAAGTCGGGCACCAGGTCGGTCAGCAGGCCTCGCAACTCGGCCTCGGCTGCGCCCCGTTCGGCGGCAGCGATGAGGGCGTCGACCTGCTCGTCACTGGCCTCGAGGGGTGGCAGCTTGGCCCGGAGCACCTTCGGATGATCCGTGGGAGAGGCATTCTCGTTCGAGAAGAACATCTCCTCGTACAGCTTTTCGCCGGGCCGAATGCCCGAAAACACGATCTGGATGTCAGCCCCGACATCGAGTCCGGAGAGGCGAATCAAGTCAGTCGCGATGTCGACGACTTTCACCGGCTCGCCCATGTCGAGCACGAAGACTTCCTTGCCCTTGCCGATCGCGCCCGCCTGCAGCACCAGCTGCACCGCTTCCGGAATCGTCATGAAGTACCGGCGCATCTCCGGATGCGTGACCTTCACCGGGCCGCCGGCGCGGATCTGCCGCAGGAAGATGGGGACCACGCTACCGCGGCTGCCGAGCACGTTGCCGAACCGGACGGAGACGAAGTTGCGTCCGTGGCGCGCGGCCGCACGTTGCACCACCATTTCGGCGACGCGCTTCGTGGCTCCCATCACACTGGTCGGACGAACGGCCTTGTCGGTGGAAATGAGGACAAGGTGCGCCGTGCCAGCGGCGACGGCGGCGTCGACGACGTTGCGCGTTCCGGCCACGTTGTTGGTGACCGCCTCCTGCGGATTCTCCTCCATGAGCGGCACGTGCTTGTGCGCCGCCGCGTGGAAGATCGCGTGGGGCGCGTATTCCCGGATGACCGACCCGATGCGCGCCCGGTCGCGGACGTCGGCAATCACGGGTGAGAGGCGCACGCCGGGGAAGGCGTCGCGCAACTCGTGGAATGCGTCGAAGATCGAGTTCTCGCCGTGGCCAAGCAGGACCAGGTGGAGTGGGGCCAGGTGGGCGAGTTGGCGACAGAGTTCGGACCCGATCGAGCCGCCGGCGCCGGTCACCATCACGACGCGGCCCGTGGCGAGCTCCGAGACGAGCTTCAGGTCCGTCTGCACCGGCTCCCGTCGCAGGAGGTCCTGGATCTCGACCTCGCGTAGCTGGATCACGTTCGCGCGTCCCGACAGCAGCTCGGCGAGCCCGGGGACGGTGCGGGTTTCGAGACCCGCTTCCCGCGCCGCCTTGACCAATTCGCGGACGACCGGTCCCGATGCGTTGGGTATGGCGATGATCAGGCGCGTGGCCTTCACGTCTTCGGCCTGCGCCGACAGATCGCGCAGGCGTCCCAGCACCGGGACTCCGGCGATCACGTTGCGCTGCTTGGCCAGGTCGTCGTCGATGAATCCGACGGGCACCATCCGCAGGCGTGGATTTCCCAGCAATTCCTTCGCGATCATCTGCCCGGTGCTGCCGGCGCCGGCAATGATCACCGGCGCGTGCTCGACGTCGGCACGCCGATCACGCAGTCGCCGCCACACCCCGATGCGAATGAGCAATCGGGTCGATGCCGGCACGGCAACGGTCATCACCATGTCCAGCACGACCACGGACAGCGGGATCCGCCCGGCCATGATCCCGAGCATCGACATTCCCCACAGCCCGAAGGCACCCGACACGATCGCGGCGACGAGGCCGACCGTAAAGATGCGTTCGAGTTCCGAAATGCTCGCGTGACGCCAGAGGCGACGGTAGAGGCCGCCCGCCACGAACATGAGGATGCGCAGCGGGACGGTGAGCGCGACGTACCAGTAGATCGGGTCTGCGATGTCGCGCAGCGGGCGCAGCGTCTCGAAGCGCGCGGCATAGGCCAGCAGCGCCGCCGCCGCCAGCAGCGACGCGTCGATCAGGAGCAGATAGCGATTGCGGATCGACTGTGTACGCACAAAAGGCTTAAGTGGAAGACGGTCCATCGTTGTCACGCTGAATCGCGGAATCCGGCGCCCTGGACGACAATTCAGCAAACTCTCGACACTGGACCGGAACCGGTTTCACCGCGTCGCGACACCCCGTTACCGACGGTACGAAGCTAGCGCTTCCGGCGCTCGGGCGCATCCTTCCACAGCGCCGTGTGTGGCTGCGTCGGCGGGCTTGTGACGCGGGTCACGCCGCTCCTACCAGTGGGCTCGGCGGCACACCCAGTCCGCGCTTGACGGTCGCACGTTGACGCCACCCCGGGACTCCGCTTTCTTCCCAGTCCATGGACCTGCCCCCCGCCCAGTTCCGCGAAAGCCGACGGCGCTGGCCCACTCGATGCCCGCGGTGGGTGCGCCGCTCATGCGTCGCGACCCTTGGAGTGGCGGGCCTCGTGTTCCTGTGCCCGGCGCCGCTCCACGCCGCATACATCGATCCTGGGACCGGCTCGCTGGTCTGGCAATTGGTGGTTGCCGGCATGCTGGGTGCCACCTTTCATTTCCGGCGGGCGATCTCGGCGCTCGTCCGGCTTGTCCGCCGCGGGCTGGGCCCCAGGACCCCGCCTTCGCCCCCGATCTGATGACTGCGGGGCGGTCCGACCGAACGGCGACTACTTCGTTTCGGGATCCGGTGGCGCGCCTCGTGGTGAATGACCGGACTGTTCGTCGGTTTGTCCGAGCGGCGGCCGCGCCAGCGCTCGAAAC
>JANLSF010000198.1:0-9804 GCA_031362285.1 Gemmatimonadota bacterium
TTCTGGGTGCTCGACAACATCGCGCCGCTCCGCCAGCACTCGGCGGAGGTCGCGAGCGCCGAGGCGTACCTGTATGCGCCCCCGGTGGGAATCCGATCCAGCTCGGGGGTGACGATCAGCTTCCGGCAGAAGGTGGCCGCCAAGCGCGGCCAGCTGGAGTTGCTCGATTCGGCCGGGGCCGTGCTCCGCACCTGGGAGCCTGACACCACGCCCCCCGAGAAGCGCGACAGCACGGCGCGCGTGAGCCGTCGCCGTGGCGGCATCTCGTTCCTCCCCAACGCGGCCGGGATGAACAGGCTTACGTGGGACCTGCGCGCCAAGGGTGCGGTGACCTTCCCGGGAATGATCTTGTGGGGAGCGGGCACGGCGGGGCCGGCGGTTCCGCCTGGGCGATACGCCGTGCGGCTCACCCTGGACGGCCGCGCGCTCACCAAGCCGGTGACGGTCAAGCGGAACCCGTATTCCGAGGCCACCGACGCGGATATGCGCGCGCAGTACGCCTTTGCCAAGGAAGTGCGCGAGCGGCTGAACGAGGCCAACCAGGCCATCGTGGACATCCGCAGCGTCAAGGCGCAGGTGGCCGACCGACTCAAGCGCGCCGACGACACGATGCTCAAGGCCAGTGCCGCCGCGCTCACCACCAACGCCAGCGCGGTGGAGCAGGACGTCTACCAGGTGAAGAACCAGAGCGGGCAGGACCCGCTCAACTTCCCCATCAAGGTGAACAACCGGCTGGCCACGCTGCTCTCGATGGCTGAGCGCGGCGACGGGCGCCCGGTGAGCGGCATGCCGGAGATCTTCACGATCCTGCGCACCGAGCTGGCCACGCACACCACGCGCCTGGCCGCCGTCTGGAAGACCGACCTCGCGGCATTCAACAACGAGCTCAAGCGGTTCAAGCTGCCGCCGGTGGATCCGACGTGCGCCAAGGTCGAGGGGTGCGTGGCGACGCCGTGAGGGGTCGTCCTTCGCTCGTTCAGGACGACTGGGGGCGCATCCCGTACCGCTGCGTCAGGTACCCCACGATCAGCCCCACCATCGCGCCCGGGATCATGATCTCCCAGAAGTACTGCTTGCCGGTGGTGGCATCGGTGCCGAGCGCGAACGGCAGCGCGAACAGCGCCCCCATCGCCAGCCCGAACACGACGCCGGCGCCCAGGTTGTTCACCTTGCGCGCGAACCAGCCGATCAGCACGCCGGCCACGAGCCCCTTGAACATGGAGCCGGTGACGATCACGGCGAGCCCGGGGGCGACTTCCGGGGCGCTGACGAGGGCGGAGAGTCCATCGACGGCACCGAGCACTCCACCGGCGAGCAATCCGAGCACGGGCTTGTTCATGTACGACTCCTGGGAAGGGAAGGCGTGCCGCGCGTCACGCGCGCGAGTGTCCATCGTGTTAGGCGTGCCGCGCGATGTCCATTAGATCCCCCGCCACGCGAAGATGGCAAGCCGCATGATCAGGTAGGTGACGAGCAACAGCACGAGCGCCTGGTGGCGGCGATAGAGGCGTGCCACGCGCTCCGCGGGTGACTCGTGGTACGCCGACACGGGGGTCTGGTCGAGCCAGGCACGAACG
This sequence comes from Gemmatimonadota bacterium, assembly GCA_031362285.1. Lineage (GTDB taxonomy): Bacteria > Gemmatimonadota > Gemmatimonadetes > Gemmatimonadales > Gemmatimonadaceae > JACPPC01. The sequence goes on from JANLSF010000198.1 coordinate 1,578, forward strand.
TCGGCCGCCAGCGCCACGACGCCGACGTAGCGCTCGTCGGGCAATGCCTCGGTGGCGCGGGCCACGATCGCGGCCAGCGGGCGCGGCACCTCTGCAGCAGGCAGGAGCGCCCCGAGGATGGCCCCCAGCCCGTGCACGTCGGCGCGCGCGTCCACGCTCACCCCACTGGCGCGCTGTTCCGGCGCCATGAAGCCCGGCGTGCCGGCCGCCAGCGTCGCATCGTCGCCCGTGGGCGCGGCCAGCCCCCAGTCGAGCACCAGCACTTCGCCGAACTCCCCCACCATCACGTTGGCCGGCGTGAGGTCGCGGTGCACGATGCCGCGCGCGTGCGCATACGCCACCGCGTCGCACACACCGAGGAAGAGGCGCAGCACCTCGCCGCGACCGAGGGCGCGCGCGTGCACGTCGAGCCGTTCTCCGCGCACCAGTCGCATCACGTAGTACGGGCGATCATCCGCCAGCGTGCCGGCGTCGTGTACCGCCACGATGCCGGGATGCTCCAGCGTCGCCAGCACCCGCGCCTCCGTGCCGAGTCGTTCGGACAGCTGCGGCGTATCCGCTTCCGTCGCGAGCACCTTGAGCGCCACGTCGCGCCCGAGCACGGTGTCGGTGGCGCGGTACACCGCGCCCATCCCGCCGCGCCCGATCAGTTCGTGCACCTGGTAGCGCGGACCGGCATCGGGCGTGTCGAGGGTGGCGAGCAGGCGGGCCACGGCCGCGTCGGAGAGGACCGTCATGGCGAAGACCGTCCCAGCAGCGCGCGGGTCTCGGCGCGGAACTCGGCGTCGCTCGTGGTGAGGGCACGCAGCGTGTCGAGTACCTGACGGCGAAAGCGCCCGCGCGCCCAGTGCAGGTAGTTGGCCACCTGCGTCACGGGGAGGCCGAACGTCGTCGCCACGCTGGCGTACGTGGGGGGCGCGTCGGCCTCGGCGCCGCGCACGTCGCACGCCACGAACACCTCATACGTCGTGGCGCGCCCGGCGGCCTCGCACTCGGCGCGCAGCGCATCCAGTGCCAAGTCCAGCACGCCGCGCGCCCACTCACGGTCGAACACCTCGTCGTCGGCCGCGGTGGCGAGCCCGGCGCCGGCATCGTCGAACGTCACCGCGGTGAGGAGGCCGCCCCGCTTGTGCGCCGTGGCGCGATCGTGCGCGTCGCTCGCGTAGGCGCGCAGGCATGAGCGCAGGAAGGTGCGGAACCGGCCGCGCGCCGGGTCGAAGCGCCGCAGCCAGTCCTTGGCGAGGGCCTGCGCCAGGAAATCATGCGCGAGATCCTCGGCGTCCGCAGGCTCGAGCTGCCATTGGCGGCGCAGCACCGCGATCACCGGCCCCCGGTAGGCGCGCATCACCAACTCGATCGCGCGCTCGCGTGCCGGCGAATCGTCGTCGCCAAGGGCGAGCACCAGCGACGGGCGCGTATCGGGGAAGACGCTCATGCGCGAACGTTGGGGGCGCCGCCTCCAAGGCTCAAGGGCGCGCGCACCGGCCGTCGTCGCTAGGCCTGCTCGTACGCCTGGCGCAGCCACCCGATCAGCTCCTTGTCGACGTCTGTGGGCGATGCCAGCCGTACACGGTGCGTCACCATGGCGTTCCATGAGCCGGCGGCCTCGAGCCGTCCCGCGGGCGACGTCCCCTTGAGCTTGATCCCCACGTCGAAGCGGGTCGTGGTGGACGGATGCAGGGCGGCGAACTGCGACGACCGCCTGAGGCTCAGGTACCCCTTCTTGGGCGCCTGCTCGATGTCGCCACCGAAAGCAAGGATGGCCTTGAGCAACTTGTCGAAGATCGGCCGGAGGACAGCCCTGTCGCCGCCGAACATCTCCCCCACGAGATCGTCGCCCAGCGCCGTGCGGGAGGCGGCGTCCGACTTGAACGTCGTGTGGGCGACCAAATTGGCGTAGCCATGGGTCAGCTCGTGCTCCGACTTGAGCCACGCCACGAGCTTGCCGTGCGTGGCCGGGCCCCCCTTCCGCGAGAGGGCGGCCCACTGCTCGAGCGACTTGCCGGTGAGGGTCTTCAGGTTCGCGGCCATCTTGGCCATGCCGGCGGCGGGATCGGATGCCATGTGCGTCGTGCCTCGCGGTAGGGGTGCTCCAGCCTGTTAGGAACGGGCGGGCTGGTCCATTACCGCTGGGCGCCGTCGGGTACGGTGACTCGCGCCCGCACCGGCCGCCCGGGCTGGACCCCCGCCACGAGCGCCCCCTTGTCCACCACCACCACGCCGTTCACCACCACGTACGGAATCCCGGTGGGCGGCAGCGTCGGGTCCTTGTAGGTGGCGCGGTCCACCACGGTGGCCGTGTCAATCAGGGTGAGGTCGGCATCGGCGCCGAGCGCGATGCGTCCCTTCTTGCGCATCTGCGGCGCCCGAGCGGCCAGCCGTTCGGCCGGCATGAGCGACATCTTCTTGATCATCGCCATGAGGGGCACGGCCTTGAGCTCGCGCACGTACCGGCCGAGCGACCGGGAGTAGGTGCCGCTCGTGCGCGGGTGTCCCTTCTCGTTGATCATCAATGCATCGCTCGCCACCATGGTGAGCGGGCTGATCATGGCCGAGTCCACCATGGGCTCGCTGTTCATGAAGATGATGATGGTGCCGCCTTCCTTGCGGTACTTCGCGAACGTCTCGCGCGTGAGCCGTTCCCCGGTCTCCGGACGCAGCAGCTTCTGGTACATCGAGTCGGGGGCGTTTTCGTACTGGTCGAGGATCGCCGACTGGATGCCCGTCATGCCGGCCGAGTAGGGATAGGACTCGGCGGTCACGTCGCGCCCCAGCTTTCGCGCCTCGGTCACGAGCTTGAGCACCTGCGGCGTCTCGCCGAGCGACACGGAGTTGAGGTGCACGATGTGGACCGCGCTCCTCGCCTTGCGGGCCGCGTCGAGCGCCTCGCGGACGCCGCCGAGTCCGCTGCGGACGTGCACGTACACCGGCACGTGCGTGCGGGCCGCCATCGCGAAGATGTCCGCCATCTCGTCGGCGGTCATCCCTTCGGTGTAGGCGAAGCCGGCGCCGATGCCGAGCGCACCTTCGGCGAGCCCCTGCTCGAGCAGCTTCGTGATGGCATCGCGCTGCGCCGGGGTGGCGGGACTGTGCGCCGCCGGCCCCGACGGGGTGAGCAGTCTGGTCATCCCGAACGCCTTCATGCGCACCGGCATGTGCCCAACCGAGACGCCGAAGTTGATGAGCTGCGCCTCGCCGCGCTCACGGTACCAGGCCGCCACGTCGTCGGTGCCCCCTTCCATCTCGAAGGCGGAGGTCACGCCATCGCGCACCTGGTGGCCGTAGGAGGCTGCGTCCTGCACATGCTCGTGCAGGTCGATGAACCCGGGGGCCACCACCAGCCCGGTGGCGTCGATGGTGCGCTTGCCGTCGAGCGCCGCGCGCGAGATCGCCGCGATCTTGCCGTCGAGCACGCCCACGTTGATCACCTGGTCGCGCTTCGAGGCCGGGTCCACCACGCGGCCATTGTTGATGACGAGGTCGTAGCGCTGCGGGGTGGACTGGGCGTGCGCGGCGCGCGGCACGAGCAGGACGGCGGAACCGGCGAGGAGCGCGCCGAACAGGCGCGCGGATCGCGATGCAAGTGTCGCGAGCGAGCGAACCTCAGGCACGGGGCAGGATGGTCGGCGGAGCATTGAATCCTCGGCGGGTGGGTGTCGTTGGGCGCGCATAGAGTATCCCTCCGGTGCGCCCTCCGCCATGTGGCCGCCGTCCGGTCGCCCCGTGGACCCGCGCTCGTACACCCGGGCGCCGCCGCGCCGCGTCGGACGATGGGCGTTGGCCGCCCCTACGACGCCAACGCGACCGGAACCGGCGGCAGGAGCACCCGCTGCGGCGCCGCCTCGGGAGCGTCCCCGCCCAACTGCGTCAGGAGCAGCCGGGCCGTGTCGGCGCGCGTCTGCGAGGGCAGTCGCAGCCGGTCCCAGCTCCACCGGCCGTGCCGCACCGCGTCAATGGCGTCCAGGATCTCCAGATCGCTCTGCCTCCACCGCGCGAATCCCTGCCCCTCGGCGTACGCCACGTTGTCCACCTCCTGCGCTCCCACCGCTCGCGTGATGATCGCCGGGCGGCGCATGGCCAGCGCCTCCATCAGCGTGCTGGGCCCCGCCTTGGTCACCACCACGTCGGCCGCGGCCATCAGGGTGGCCATGTTCGACACCGGGCCGTACACGCGCGTGCGCGTGCCGTCGGTGGTGGTCACGAGCGTGCGGAGCAGTCCGGTGTTGTGGCCGGCCACCACCAGCGTCTGCGTGTCGCGGCGAGCGTCGAGCGCCTGCACGGTGGAGGCCCGGAAGCCGGCGCCGGCCAGCCCGCCCGTGACCAGCACGGTGAACCGGTCGCGCAGGAGCCCGAGCGTGAGTCGCGCCTCGGCCTGCGTCGTGGCGTCGCGGTCGAACGCTGGATGCACGGGGAAGCCCCCCACCACGATGCGCTCGCGGGCAATCCCGAGCTTCGCCAGCCGGTCACGTGCCGTCTCGGTGAAGACGATGCACTGGTCCACCTCCCGGCACCCCCATCCGGCATGGAAGCTCACCGGGTCGGTGACCACCGTGACGATGCGGAAGGTGAAGCCGAAGTCGCGGCGCGCCCAGCAGGCCAGGTGCGCCAGCACCACCGGGTGCGTGACCACCACCAGCCGGGGCGCCGCCTCCTGGAACAGCTCGCCGATCGCATCCTTGCCGAATGCGTAGATGGCGCGGGCAATGAGTTCCACGCGCCGCGGCGAGTTGGTGAGGGCGAACCCCGCGTCGTACACCCGGTTGAAGTCGCTCGAGAGCCGGTCGTAGATGCCGGGAGCGCTCCGCACGAACGGAAGGCGGATGCGCGTGAGCACGTCGGCGATGTCGCTCGTCACGCGCCCCTGCGTGAGGTGCGCCAGCTCGGCCGCCAGCGCGCTCGACACGGCGCGATGCCCACCCCCCGTGTCGGAGAGGGCGAACAGCACGTCGGCCGGGAGCGGCCTGCCTGGATTCGCGGGAGCGATCATCTGCCCCGCAGTCTGGGGGCGCCACGCATCGGTGGCGTCCCCTCGCGGTCACGACTTCTTCACGGCGTCGTCGCGATTGGCTGACGACGTCGCGCCCTACGCCGCCGGCTCCGCGGCCCAGCGCCCGAGTTCGACGCCGAGCATGGCCCGCTTCCGTTCGAGCCCACCCGCATAGCCGCCGAGCTCACCCGACTTCCGGATCACGCGATGGCACGGAATGAGGTAGTGCACCGGGTTGCGGGCCACCGCATTGGCCACGGCGCGCACGGCCTGCGGGGAGCCCACCGCCGCCGCGAGATCCTCGTAGCTGACCACCGTGCCGGCCGGAATGCGCAGCAGCGCCCGCCAGACACGCACCTGCAGGTTGGTCCCCTTGAGCAGCACGCTCAGGCCCACGGGGGGCGCATCAATCGCCGCGGCCGTCGCACCCGCGGCGATCACGCCGAACACCTGCGCGGCGGTGTCACGCGTGGCGTCCGCGTCCTCCACGCACCGGGCCCCCGGCCACCGCGCCTTGAGCAGCGCCAGCGGGTGCTTGCCATTGGTGGCGGCGCGAAAGGTCAGCGCGCAGACGCCGCGGTCGGTCACCGCCACGAGGCAGTCGCCGAAAGGGTGCGATGCGTGGCCTGGCGGATGACGAGCCCGGCCCCCTTCGAGGCATACTCGCCCGGGGTCATCGCCTCCACGTGCACGAACAGGTCGTGCAGGCGGCCACCCCCCGACATCCCCACCTCGTAGGCGGTGTCGAGCACGGGGCGATCGGCCCGCAGCAACGCTTTCGCTTCCTCGATGGTCTGATACTGCAGGAACCGCTTGGGGCTCACCCCGGCCCAGCGAGTGAACAGGCGCTGGAAGTGCGACGGCGAGAGCCCCACCGCGTGGGCCACGTCGTCGAGCGACGGCTGCTCGCGCTGGTGGGCCACGAGCCAGCGGATCGCGCGCTCCACGCGGGCGTAATCCGTGTCGGCATCGGGGCCGGCCGGGGGCCGGGAGAGGGCAGGGCGGGTCGGCATCGGAAGGGCAGTCATGATCGTCATGGCATCAGGCTCCACTTGGGGGACAGGCGAACAGTCGCCGGGAAGCCCCCGCCACGAAACCCGATTCTTGCTGCCCCGTAAGGTACCCCAGATCTCAGGGACTTCGTGAGCCACAAGCGACGGGTCAGCATGACGGAAACCTTCGAGTACGCCGTTCCCGCGGACGACACATCCGCGCCCCGCAGCTCGGTGGCCATCGCCCTCACGGCGGTGCTCGCCTTCCTGGTGTTCCTGTTCGTGGCGGGGGCGCGCCCCGCGCACGCGCAAGGCGCGCCGCCGCCATCGATCGAGTTCACGCACGTGAACGTGGTGGACGTCGAGAAGGGGGTCGTGCTGTCGGACATGCGCGTGGTGGTCCTGGGCGGCCGCATCGCGACCGTCACGAAGGAGCGGCGCAACCTGTTCCTCCCGGCCTCGCGCGACCGGGTGGACGGCACGGGCAAGTACCTGATCCCCGGGCTGTGGGACATGCACATCCACAGCAGCTACCCTGGCTTTCCCGCCGTGATGGCGCCGCAGTACATCGCCAACGGCGTGATCGGCGTGCGCGAGATGTTTGGCGACCTGGGCGTCGTGACGGAGTGGCGCTCGCACGCGGCCTCGGCCGACACCATCTGGCCGCGCATCGTGGCCAGCGGCCACATCGTGGACGGCAAGCCACCCATCTGGCCCACGTCGGTGGTGGCGGTCACGGAGGACGACGGCCGTCGCGCCGTGGACTCGCTCAAGGGAGCCGGCGCCGACTTCATCAAGGTGTATTCGCTGTTGCCGCGCGCGGCCTACTTTGGCGTGGCCAAGCGGGCCAAGGAAGTCGGCATCCCGTACGTCGGCCACGTGAGCTATGCGCTGACGGTCGCCGAGGCGAGCGATGCCGGGCAGAAGTCCATCGAGCACATGGACGGAATCATCCGCGCCTGCTCCTCAATGGACGCCCAGTTCCGTCCCGCGGTGCGCGACATCGTGGAGAAGGGGTGGGGGTTCGACTCGATCATCGTGGCCGGCCGCGTGCAGGGCGAAGCGCTGCTCGGCTCGCAGAACGACGCCACCTGCGCCGCGCTGGCCGCGAAGCTCAGGAAGAACGGCACCTGGCTGTCGCCCACCCTCACCGTGCTGCACGGCATGGCCTGGGCCGACGACACCACGCAGCTCACCGATCCGCGGCTCCAGTACATGCCCAAGTTCCTGACCTTCGGCTGGAACCCGAAGAACGACTTCCGCCTCAAGACGATGACGGCGGAGAGCTGGGCGCGCCGCAAGCGCGAGTTCGCGCGCAACCAGCAGCTGGTGGGGATGATGCACAAGGCGGGCGTCGGGATCATCGCCGGCACCGACATGCTGAACCCGTGGATCTTTCCCGGCTGGTCGTTGCACGACGAGCTGGCGTTCTACGTGCAGGCTGGGCTCACGCCGGCCGAAGCGATGCGCACGGCCACGGTGAACGCGGCCGGGTTCCTGGGCAAGACGGACTCCACCGGGACGATCGCGAGCGGCAAGTGGGCCGACCTCGTGCTGCTCGACGCGAACCCGCTGGCCGACATCCGCAACACGACGAAGATCAGCGCGGTGGTGGCGAATGGCCGGCTGGTCACGAGCGAGCGCCGGCAGGCGATGCTCGACGAGGTGAAGCGGCTGGTGAAGCCGCCGGCACCGGCGAAGCTCACGCCGTAGCGACGGGCAGTCGCCCCGCCGAGATTGCGGGCATGAATCCTCGCCTCTCGGTCGTTCTCACCTGGCTGGTGCTCACCGCCGCCCCCCTCGCGGCCCAGGCCACCGCGCAGGCGCCGCGACTCCGCGCGCCCCGTCGCCCGTCTGCCGAAGCCCCCCGCGACACCGGCGAAGCCGCCCTCCGCGCCGCCCATGCCACCGAGCGGCGCAACGTCCCCATCGAGTTCAGCGCGGTGGTCACCAAGCTGCTCAAGGACGACCGCGAAGGGCTTCAGCACCAGCGGTTCGTGGTGAAGGCGGCGGGCCTCTCGATCCTCGTGGCGCACAACATCGACCTCGCGCCGCGCGCCCCCGTGACGGTTGGCGCCGTCGTGCGCCTCCGGGGCGAGTACGTGTGGAACGACAAGGGGGGCGTCATGCACTGGACCCACCGCGATCCGCGCGGCCGGCACGCGGCGGGGTTCATCGAGGTGGCGGGGCAGCGGGTGCAGTAGGACCCGGGCCGCTCGCGGTCCGCCGCCGGCGCCCCATCGGGGCG